>CAZPNH010000212.1:0-4729 GCA_964587635.1 uncultured Bordetella sp. | reverse complement strand
GTGGCGACGGTGCTCGAGAAGCAGTTCTCGACCATCGCCGGCATCGATTCGATGACCTCGCTCAGCGGCCAAGGGGCAACCTCGGTGACGATCCAGTTCAGCCTCGATCGCGACATTGACGCGGCCGCGCAGGATGTGAATTCTGCGCTCGCCGCGACCGCGCGACTGCTGCCGCCGGCGATGCCAACGCCGCCCTCCTTCCGCAAGGTAAACCCGGCGGACTTCCCCGTGTTCTTCCTCGCGCTCACTTCCGACGTGGCGCCGATCTCGGTGGTGGACGAATACGCGGAGACCTATCTCGCGCAGCGCATCTCGACGATCAGCGGCGTGGCCCAGGTGCTGGTCTACGGCCAGCAGAAATACGCCGTGCGCGTACAGGTCGACCCCAACGCGCTCGCCGCGCGCGGCGTGAGCATCAACGAGGTGCAGGCCGCGGTTTCCAGCGCCAACGTCAACCTGCCCACCGGCACGCTGTACGGCAAGGACCGCATGTTCGCGGTGCAGGCCACCGGCCAGCTCTACGATGCAGCCGCGTTCCGTCCCGTCATCGTGACCTACCGCAACGGCAATCCGGTGCGCCTGGGCGAAGTCGGGCAGGTGATCGACAGCGTGCAGACCGACAAGGTGGCCGCCTGGTTCAAGGACAAGCGCGGCATCGTGCTGGCGATCCAGCGCCAGCCCGGCACCAACACCATCGAAGTCGTGGACTCGATCAAGAAGCTGCTGCCGACCTTCCGCGCCGAGGTGCCTCCCAGCATCAGCATCGATATTCTCTACGACCGTACCACGATGATCCGCGCCTCGGTGGCGGAGGTCGAATTCACGCTGATGTTGGCACTGGCACTCGTGGTGATGGTGATCTTCATGTTCCTGCGCAACGTGCCGGCGACCATCATCCCGAGCGTCGCGCTGCCGATGTCGATCATCGGCACGTTCTCCCTGATGTACCTGTTCGGCTACAGCATCGACAACATTTCGCTGATGGCCCTTACCTTGTGCGTGGGATTCGTGGTCGACGATGCCATTGTCATGCTGGAGAACATCAGCCGTCACATGGAAATGGGCAAGACCCCGATGCAGGCGACGCTCGACGGCTCCAAGGAGATCGCGTTCACCATCCTGTCGATGACGATCTCGCTTGCTGCGGTGTTCATCCCGGTGTTCTTCATGGGCGGCATCCTCGGGCGCCTGCTGCATGAATTCGCGGTGGTAATCATCGTCGCGGTGCTGATCTCGGGCTTCGTGTCGCTCACGCTCACGCCGATGATGTGCAGCCGCATCTTGAAGCCGCACGACCCGAACGAAAAGCACGGACGACTGTACATGGCATTCGAGCGCGCCTTCGATGCCTGGCGCGATCTCTACGGCACATCCCTGCGTTGGGTACTCGCGCGCCAGCGCCTGGCCATGCTTGTTTTCTTCGCGATCGTGATTGCCACTGGCGTGCTGTTCGCCCGGGCCCCGAAGGGCTTTTTGCCCAGCGAAGACTCGGGGCAGCTGTTCGTGTTCACCGAAGGGCCGCAAGACATTTCCTATGAAGGCATGGTGGCGCTGCAGGGCCAGGTCGCGGAGATCATCGGCCAGGATCCAAATGTGGAAGCGTTGATGTCGTTCGTCGGGGCGAACAGCAACAACCCCAACATGAACAGCGGCCGCGTCACCGTCGCGCTCAAGCCCTACGACCAGCGAAAACCCGCCGACGATGTAGTGAAGGCGCTGCGACCCAAGCTCGCGAAGCTGGTAGGCATCAAGACCTTCGTGCAGAACGTGCCCTCAATCCGCGTCGGCGGCTCGCTCACCAAGAGCCCCTACCAGTACGTCATCCAGGGGCCGAATACGGAGCAGCTATACGAGTGGGCGCCCAAAATCGAGCGGAAGCTGCGCGAACTGCCGGGCATCATCGACGTCTCCAGCGACCTGCAGATCGCGCGGCCCCAGGTCAATGTCGAAATCGACCGCGAGAAAGCCGCCGCGCTGGGCGTTTCGCCGCAGCAGATCGAGAACACGCTCAATTTCGCGTTCGGCGCTTCGCAGGTATCGACCATCTACACGGCGACCAACCAGTACTGGGTGATTCTCGAGCTGGAGCCGCGCTACCAGCGTGATCCCTCGGCGCTGCCCCTGCTGTACCTGCGCGCATCGACCGGCGCGTTGGTGCCTCTGGATGCGGTGGCGAAGCTGACCTACAACGTAGGCCCGCTGTCCGTGACGCATCTCGGGCAATTGCCCTCCGTTACCGTCTCCTTCGACCTGAAGCCCGGCGTGGCGCTGTCACAGGCCATCGAAGAGGTCAACAAAACAATGGGCACGATGCAGATCCCGGCGACGATCAACGCCTCGTTCCAGGGCACCGCGCAGGCCTTTCAAAGTTCGCTGCAGGGCATGGGATTCCTGCTTCTGCTGGCGGTGTTCGTGATCTACCTGGTGCTCGGCATCCTCTACGAGAGCTTCATCCACCCGCTCACGATTCTGTCGGGGCTGCCCACGGCAGGCCTTGGCGCGCTGGTGACCCTCATGGCCTTTGGGGTCGAACTCAACATGTACGCCTTCGTCGGCATCATCATGCTGGTCGGCATCGTGAAGAAGAACGCGATCATGATGATCGACTTCGCCATCGAGGCGCAGCGCAACGACGGCAAGACGCCCCAAGAGGCAATCTACCAGGCGGGCATCGTCCGCTTCCGGCCGATCATGATGACCACGATGGCCGCCCTGATGGGCAGCCTGCCGATCGCGATCGGCTTCGGCGCCGGCGGCAGCGCGCGCATGCCGCTCGGCCTGGCGGTGGTCGGCGGCCTGCTGCTGTCGCAGATTCTCACGCTCTACATCACGCCCGTGGTGTACCTGTACTTCGAGCGCATGCAGGAATGGATCGCGGAGCGCCGCAAGGCGCGCGGGCAGCCGATCGCCGTCAGCGGCGGCGCCGCCGCACCGGCCGTGCCGCAGGCGCGCAACGAAACCCTCTAGCTAGATCAGGAATTCGATCAGGAACGGCCCGCGCCGCGCGCGTGCCGAGGTAAAGGCGTCGGCAAAACCTTCCAGCGTTTCCACCCGTACCGCCTCCACGCCCATCCCTTCGGCCAGTTTGGTCCAGCGGATCTCCGGCCGCGAAAGGTCGAACAGTTCTTTGGATGCCGGGCCCGGCTGCGCACCCACGGCGGCCAGTTCTCCCTGCAGGATGGCGTAGCGCCGGTTGGCGAACACCACGTTGATCACGTCCAGCTTCTCGCGCGCCTGGGTCCACAGCGCCTGTAGTGAGTACATGCCCGCGCCGTCAGCCTGAAGACAGACGACCTTGCGGTCCGGGCAGGCGACCGCGGCCCCAGTCGCCGCGGGGAAGGCGTGTCCGATGGCGCCGCCGGTAATCTGGATCCAGTCGTGCGGCGCCGCGCCCCAGGTGAGCGGAAACAGCGCGCGGCCCGAGGTCACCGCGTCTTCCGCGACGATGGCATTCTCGGGCAGCAGCGCGGCGAGCGTCAGGCCGAAGGCCTCCGGCTTGAAGGGCCCGCCGTGCAGTTCCGGGTGCGCGACGTCGTCGCGCACCGGCGCATCGCGCGGCGCAGACAATTCGTCGGCCAGCGCCTGCAATGCGCCCACGATGTCCTCGCCCACGCCAGCGAGCGTGTGTACTTTGCAGTCTTTCGGCCAGAGGGTGGAGGGCTTGCCCGGATAGGCGAAAAAACCGACCGGCGCCTTCGCACCCGCGAGTACCAGATGCTTCGTTCCTTCGAGGACCTTCAGCGCAGCATCCACGACGTAGGGAATGCGGTCCACCGGCATCCGTCCGCGACCGCGGGCCATGCGCGGGATCTGCGTCGGCGTGCGCAACTTTGTACCGGTGGCGTGTGCGATCCGGTTCGCGGCACGCAAGCCCGCTTCGTCGAGCGCGGCGCCGGAGAGCACCAGCACCGACGACTGCCCCGACCGGAGCGCGCGCGCAACGGCTTTGATGGTTGCCGGCGCCACCGCGGTACGGGCCGAGGGTGTCAGCGGCTTGCCCGGCTCTCCGCCTTCATCCCAGGCGCAGTCCGCGGGCAGGATCAGTGTCGCGGTGCCTCCCGGCGGCGTGCGCGCCGCCTGTACCGCGCTAGCCGCGTCGGCGCCGACGCTCTTCGAGTCCGCGCAGCTGCGTACCCAGGTGGACACGGTACGCGCCAGACCCTCCGTGTCGGCGGCGAGCGGTGCATCGTACTGGCGGTGATAGGTGGCATGATCGCCGACGATGTTGACGATCGGCGTATGCGCGCGCTTCGCGTTGTGCAGATTGGCGATGGCATTGCCCAGCCCGGGGCCGCAATGAAACAGCGTCGCGGCGGGCTTGCCCGCCATGCGCGCGTAGCCGTCGGCGCAGCCGGCGACCACCGTTTCAGCCAGTCCGAGCACGCAACGCAGCCCCGTCACGCGGTCGAGCGCCGAGACGAAGTGCATCTCCGAGGTTCCCGGATTGGCGAAGCAGGTATCGACGCCGCAGGCGACCAGCGTGCGCGCAAGGCTTTCGGCTCCGTTCATCCTTGGAATGCTAGCATCGGGACGAACTGGAGATTCAAAACATGGCCGCCCCCCACGAAACCCGCAACATGGCGCTGTTCTGCGACTTCGAGAACGTCGCGCTCGGCGTGCAGGACGCGAAATACGAGAAGTTCGACATCAACCGCGTGCTCGAGCGCCTGCTGCTCAAGGGCTCCATCGTCGTCAAGAAAGCCTACTGCGACTGGCAGCGCTACAAGGA
>CAZPNH010000211.1:553-4740 GCA_964587635.1 uncultured Bordetella sp. | reverse complement strand
CGAGCGGGGCGGGCAATTGCAGTTCGTCAAAAAAGGTTTTTGTCCTCGATATCGGCAACAGCATCAAGTCGTATATCGAAACCCCGTTCACTTTCCACAACACCGAATCGGGCTTGAGCCGCGTGCCGTGGCAGGCCGGGCAGGGCGTGTAGGAACGGTACTTCGACAGCAGGACCCGGATGTGCATCTTGTAGGCCTTGCTTTCCAGCCACTTGAAGAAGCGCTGCACGCCGTACCAGGTGCCGGGCCAGGACTTTCGCCAGCTGATCCATTCGGGCTCGCCTTCCAGCACCCAAGTCTTGTGCTGCTGGCTCAAATCCCTGAACGGCGTGTCGAGCGGAATCTTGCGTTTCTTCGCGTACTTCACCAGGTCGTCCTGGCATTCCTTGAAGCTGGGGGATTGCCACGGCCTGATGCAGCCTTCCCTTAAAGAAAGCTTTTCATTGGGAACGACCAAACCGAAATCGACGCCGATGACGCGGCCGAAGCCGCGGCAGGTGTCGCAGGCGCCGAGCGGCGAATTGAAGGAAAACGCGGCCGGCGTCGGCTCCGAATAGGCGATGTCGCAGTCGGGACAGTGCAGGCTGGAGGAGAATTTCCACGGCTTGCCGGCCTCGGGGAATACGTTGACCTTGCCTTGGCCGACCCTGAGCGCGCTCTCCAGCGCCTCGGTGACGCGTGCTCGCTCGGCCGACCCAACGCGCAGCCGGTCCTGGACCACTTCCAGCGACGTCTTCGTGCGTTCGTGGATGCGCGTATAGCCCTGCGCCTCCAGCAGCTGGAGGATTTCCTTCTCGGCGAAGTTTTTCGGGATGGCGACCGGGAAGGCAATGACCAGCGGCTGATCGGGTTTTTCCTTCAGGGCCTTGAAGATCGAATCGGGCGTGTCCCTGACCACCGGCTTGCCGCAACCCCGGCAATTCAGTGTTGCCGCCCGCGCGTAGAGCAGCTTCAGATGGTCGTTCAGCTCGGTCATCGTGCCCACGGTGGAGCGCGAGGTGCGGACCGGGTTGGTCTGGTCGATGGCGATGGCCGGCGGGATGCCCTCGATGGCGTCCACCTGCGGCTTGTCCATGCGGTCGAGAAACTGGCGCGCGTAGGGGCTGAAGGTCTCCACGTAGCGCCGCTGGCCCTCGGCGTACAGCGTGTCGAAGACGAGCGAAGACTTTCCCGATCCGGAGACGCCGGTGACGACGACGAGCTCGCCGTTCGGGATCGAGAGCGTGAGATTCTTGAGGTTGTTCTGCCTGGCGCCGCGGATGTGGATCGCGTCGGCGGGAGGTGCTTCCTGCTTCACCCCGCCATTTTACTCTCTCAGGGCCGGACTTCCCGCCAGAGGTCGCGTTCCACCATGGTCAGCCTGGCGTCGCCGGGGCAGGTCTTGAAGCGGAAGCCGCTGCGGTGCGCGAATTCGAGCATGGCGGCGTTGGTGCGGAGCACTTCGCCTTCCAGGAAAGCGAGCCCCGCGCGGCGTCCGGCGGCCATGAGGGCGGCGAGCATGCGCGCGCCGATGCCGCGGCGCTGCCAGCGGTCGGCGACGGCGATGGCGAATTCGCCGCGCCCGCTGTCGCCCAGGGCGACATAGCGGCCTTCGCCGATGATCTCCTCGCCTTCGAGCGCGATCAGGCCCACGTGGCGCGTCTGGTCGGGCTGCGTCAGCGCGCGCAGCGTGGCGGGCGCGAGTTCCCGCACCGGAAACAGGAAGCGGTGCAGGCGCGACTGCAGCGACATGTTGCGCACGAAGTCCTGGAAAGCCTCGCTGTCCTGCGCGGCGATCGGCCGGAACCGGATCATGGCGTCAGCGGAACAGCCCGTCGATGTCGCAGCGCTCGAGGCCGATGTCCTTCAGGTAGCGGTCGCTCAGGCGGTGCAGCTCAAGCCGCGTCTGCGCCTGGCGCCGCGCCTCGGCGAAAGCCGCGATCCGGCCGGCAAGGGCGCGCCACCCGGCCGCGGCCCATCCGGCCAGCGCGCCGATGAGGACGTAGTTGGCGGGGTGCTGCGTCCTGCGTCCGTAGGTACTGCTCATTCCTTCCATGGCTGCTCCTTGTTTTTGCGATGCCCTCCGGGGCATGGGAGCAGTCTGGGCGTGCCGTGTATTCGGCGGATGTCCTTTTGGAAACAGTTGGTTTCGGTTGGAATCGCGGTTACAGGATTGAAACAACGCCAATACCGCGCGGCAATCGTCCGCGCGTCATGCCCCGGTAACATCGCCGCATGGGGACAGAAACGCTCGCAGGTATCATCCCGGCCATGGGCCAGCGCGTGCTCATCGTCGACGACGATGCCGATATCCGGGCGGCGACCGGAGAGTATTTGTCGGGCCACGGCTTCGAGGTTGCCGTCGCCGCCGACGGCGAACAGATGCGCGCGGCGCTGGCGGGATCCGCCGGCCTGCCCGACGTCGTGCTGCTCGACCTGAACCTGCCGGGCGAGGACGGCCTGTCGCTCACCCGCTGGCTGCGCGCCAACCACGACGTGGCGATCATCATGATCACCGGCGCGGGCGAGGTGGTGGACCGCGTGGTCGGCCTGGAAGTCGGCGCCGACGACTACCTCGCCAAGCCCTTCGACCCCCGCGAGCTGCGCGCGCGGCTGAAGAGCGTGCTGCGCCGGACCCGCGAGCACGCGGCGCCGGCCGCCGCCGGCAAGCGGGTGAAGGTGGGCCGCTGCATGCTGGACCTCGCCACGCACCAGTTGACGGACGAGCAGGGCGCCGAGGTGCCGATCACCGGCATGGAATTCGACCTGCTGCGCGTGTTCGCCGAGCACGCCAACCGCGTTCTGAGCCGCGACCAGCTGCTCACGCTCACGCGCAACCGCGAATGGGAGCCCTACGACCGCTCGATCGACATCCGCATCGCCCGCCTGCGCCGCAAGATCGAGACCGACCCGGCGAAGCCGGCGGCGATCAGGACGGTACGCGGCGCCGGCTACATGTTCGTCGCCGGCTGAGATGGAAGACCGCCTGCGGGAAGCAGCGCTCGCGGTCTCCGGCGCCGAGGGCGAGAAGGTCTACGAGGAACTGCTGGCCGCGCTCGCCTCGATCCTGGGCGTGGAAATCGCTCAGATCGCGGTCTACGAGCTGCCGGCGCGCACGCATTTCCGCACCATCGCCCGGCTGGTCGACGGCAAGCTGGTGGAGAACGCGGTCTACCCGCTGGCGGGCACGCCCTGCGGCAATGCCGTGGGCCGCGCGTTCGGTTACTACCCCAGGGGCGTGTGCGAGCTGTTCCGCGAGGACATCGAGCTGCAGGAGCTCGGCGTCGAGGGCTATGCGGCGGCCACGCTGAACGACGCGCGCGGCGAGCCGACCGGCCTGCTCGCGGTGCTGTCGCGCAAGCCGCTTGCCAACGAGCCGCTCATCGAGGCGATGCTGAAGATCTTCGCCGCGCGCATCGGCGCCGAGATCGAGCGCCGGCGCACCGAGGACGTGCTGCGCTCGAGCGAATCCCAGTACCGCGCCATGTTCGACGCGGCCGCCGACGCGCTGGTGCTGCGCGACGCAGACTATCGCGTCGTCGACGTCAATCCCGCCTTTCTTTCGGCCACGGGGACCCGGCGCGAGAACCTGATCGGCGTCGATGGGCTGATCGTCATACCGCAGCAGCTGCGTGAGAACCTGTTCGAATTGCACAAGCGCGCGATCGGCGGCGAACACATCCAGTTTGAGGCGCCCGCGACCGCGCCCGACGGCAGCCGGGTCGATGTCGAGGTGCGCGGCGTGCCCATGACCCACCAGGGCAAGCCGCACGTCCTCTACGTTGGCCGCGACATCACCGGGCGCAAGGCGCAGGAAGAGCGCCTGCGCGCCAACGAGGAGCAGTACCGCGCCATCTTCAATGCCACCACCGATTCGCTCGTGCTGCGCGACGCCGAGTTCCGCATCGTCGACGTGAATCCCGCCTACGAGGCGCTCAGCGGCAACAGCCGCGAGGAAGTGCTGGGCAGGACCGAGCTGACGCTGCGCGCGCCGGACAAGAACAGCGACCGGCGCGAGGTGCACGACCGCGCGCTGGCGGGCGAGAACGTGCACCTGGAGACCGAGGCGGTGCGCAAGGACGGCGTGCGCTTCCTGATGGATATCCACGCGGTGCCGATGGCCTACAAGGGCAAGCCGCACGTGCTCTACATCGGCCGCGACATCACCGGGCGCAAGGCGCAGGAAGAGCGCCTGCGCGCCAACGAGG
>CAZPNH010000211.1:0-453 GCA_964587635.1 uncultured Bordetella sp. | reverse complement strand
AGCAGTACCGCGCCATTTTCAACGCCATCGACGAGGCGCTGGTGCTGCGCGACGCGGATTTCAGGATCGTCGACGTCAACCACGCCTACGAGAACATGAGCGGATACCTGCGCGCCGACGTGATCGGCGAGTACGGCCTGACGTTCAGCGCGCCGGAAAAGCGTGCGGAGCGTGTCGCGCTGCACCGGCGCGCGCTCGCGGGCGAACAGGTGCAGTTCGAGGTCGAAGGGCGCTCCAAGGACGGGCGCAATTTCGCTGTCGAGGTGCGCCTGGTGCCGATCCACTACCGCGGGCAGCCGCACGTGCTGCAGATCGGGCAGGAAGCGACCGCGCGCCGCACCGCGGAGAGCGAGCGCGCGCAGCTCGAGGCGCAGCTGCGCCAGGCGCAGAAGATGGAGGCGCTGGGCCACCTGACCGGCGGCATCGCGCACGACTTCAACAACATCCTGCAGG
>CAZPNH010000210.1:0-4744 GCA_964587635.1 uncultured Bordetella sp. | reverse complement strand
GTGAAATCGATCGCGGGACGCGCCATCGCCAGCAGCACGCGCTGCGGGATATTGGTGGGTCCCGGATGCATGAAAAACTGCCAACCGCGCGCTACGCTCATCGCCGTCTCCCCGGATGGAGACGTGATGATACCGGCGCATAGCAGGGGCCGGAACCCCTGTTACGCCCCGGCAACAATCAACCTGTCGCGGTACTACCGGACCCGCACGCGCTCGCCCATGGCGAGCTGGGGGCCGCGCCGGTCGATGACCTGCTCCGAGCCGTCCTGCATGAGCAGGGTCATGCGCTGCGTCGACGTGCCGGCCACCGGGCCCATCGGATCCACGAGGTCGGTCACCTTGCCGACCCCGGCGTGCGCCGTCATTCCCGGAGGCGCGGTGTAAATCTCTCCGCCCATGCTCGTCGTCCGGGGTTGAGGGCCGCTGCAGGCGCCGAGCGAAGCCGCCGCGAGAGCGATGAGGGGAAGCGTAAGTTTTTTCATGAAGGCCTCTGCAAAGTGGGTTTCCCCCGTGGAGCGGAGAATTGCACAGACCTACCCGCCGTACTGCTCGCTACCGCACATAGCGGCCTCAGGCGCGCTGGAAGATGTCCTCGGGCAGCAGCGCCGAGACGGTGACGTTGGGCACGTCCACCACCTGGCTTACGCGCAGGTCCACCGCCACGCTGCACAGCACGTAGGCCTGCTCGCGCGTCCAGCCCCTCTCTTCCAGCAGCTGGATCATGTTGATCACCGCGTTCCTCGCCGCCAGCGAGAGGTCGCAGTTCTCGTTGCGGCCCGCGTCCGTGACCGGCATGCCCATGGTGGCGATGAAGTTGCGCGGCATGCCGTGCTTCGGATCCTGGAAGAAGCCCGGGTGCGAGAAGCGCGGCCAGACGATGTTTTTGCTCGCGGCTTCTCCCTTGTGCAGCTTGAAGCGCACGTGCGCCGTCGCCCCCATCTCGATCGCCGTGCCGCAGCACTCCGAATCTCCCTGGGCGAAATGCCCGTCGCCCACCGAATACAGCGCGCCGTCCACCGCCACCGGCACGTAGAGCTTCGATCCCTTCGTCAGCTGCTTCACGTCCGCGTTGCCGCAGTTCTCGCGCGGCGGGACCGTGCGCAGACCCTCTTCCGCGATCCTGCCCTCGGCCGGCACCGCGCCCAGCGTTGTCGGCGGAAAAACACGGCCGCCGCGCGCGAGCAATTCCATTTCCCTCGCGTTCCATTTTTTCATCTGCTCGTGCGACGGCGCCACGCCCGCCGTCCCCATGAACGCGCCGTTCGGGATGCGCACGCCCGGCAGCTGCGGCGAGGTCGCGTATTCGGGCGTGATGTCCCAGTGCACGACGAAGTGATGGTCGAACAGGTCCGGCAGGAAACCGCCGCCGGGCGCGAAGCGCGTCCAGCCGTAGCGCTGCGGCTCGATGTCCAGGTACTCGATTTCCAGCAGGTCGCCCGGCGCCGCCCCCTTCACGTACACCGGCCCCGTGAGCGGATGCGCCACCGTGCGCTCGAGCTTCTCCAGGTCCTTCGCCGTCGTGCCCGCCTGGATCTGCAGGTCGCCCGCATCCCGCGTCTCGAGCGACACCTCCTCGCCCGGCGCCGCCTCGATCACCGGCGCGATGTCCGGGTGCCAGCGGTTATGCCCCTTGTGCGGCTCCTCGCGCAGGCGCTTCCTGCGGTCGATTTCGATGCTTTTCGCCATGCGCGGCCGCGTGCGCCTGGATGCAGGTCACAGCGATGGTGCGGTCGAATGATCGGCCGGATTCCGCCAGGGCGTCGGGCGATCCTTGGTGGTCAGCGCCTGGGAGACGAACCAGACGCCGCAGGCCACGAAACAGGCGGCGAGCAGGCCGATCACGCAGGAGATCGCCACGGCGAGAAAGCGCCAGTCGAACAGCAGGGACAGCCCGGCGAGGATCCCCAGGGCGACGGCGCAGAGCGCGATCGACAGGCCCAGGACCCAGAACACCGGTGCGCCTTCGTCGATCCACCGGTCCACTTTCAGCCGCCTCAGGAATGCGTTCATCGCCTCTCCTCCGGGATGTCGGGAGCCTTACTGTGAGGAAGAAAACTTACACGGCCCTTACTGCCGGACTTCCAGCGTGTTGCCGATATCCGACACCGTGGCGCGGTGCATGTCGCGCTTCCAGCGGCGCTCGTCGTACTCGGTACCGCGGTGCATGGTGCAGCGGTTGTCCCACATCACCAGGTCGTGCACGCGCCAGCGGTGCGAGTAGACGAACTGGCGCTGGGTGGCGAATTCCATCAGCTCATTCAGCAGGTTGTCCGATTCTTCTTTCGAAAAACCCGGAATATTCACCGCATGCGAGGCGAGATAGAGCGCCTGTCGTCCGTTTTCGGGGATCGTGCGCACCAGCACCTGCTCCGCGCCCGGCAGCGCGGCCCGCTCGCGCTCGGTGTAGTCGGTCATGCCCAGCTTGGCGCGCGAATGGAAGATGGAGTGGAACACCTTCAATCCTTCCAGTTTTCGGCGCTTCACCTCGGGCAGCGCATCCCAGGCGGCGCGCATGTCCGCGAACTCGGTGAAGCCGCCGATCGGCGCCACCTGGTGCGCGTACAGCAGGGAGGTCAGCGCGGGCACGTGGCGGAAGATGCTGTCCGTATGCCACAGGCGGTTGGCGAGACCCGAGCGCCGCTTGCGGCTCTCGGCGGGCAGGATCTCGTTGTCCTCGCCGAGGTTCGAGACGTCCGCGACGCGGTTGTCGATGCGCTCCTTCTTCACCTCGTCCGCGTAGGTGTTGACGGTCGGCTCCATCGGGCCGAAACGCTCCGCGAACGCCACGTGCTGGTCGGAGGTCAGCGTCTGCGCCGGGAACACCAGCACCGCGTACTTCCAGAACGCCGCCTTGATGGCCGCCTCGTCTTCCTTCGACAACGGCCGCGCGAGATCCACGTCGCCCACTTCGCAGGCGAAGGCTTCGGTCACGGGATAGAGCTTGATCGTCATTCGGGCACCAATCCTACCGCCTTCACCACGCGCGCCCACTTCTCCACGTCCCGGCGGATGTAGGCCGCGAATTCCTCGGGGCTGCTCGACACCGCCTCCGAGCCGCGCGACTGCATCCAGGACTGCATCGCCGGCTCCTTCAGCGCCGGCACCAGCTCGCGGTTGAGCTGGGCGATGATCGCCGCCGGCGTGCCCGCGGGCACGAACAGGCCGAACCAGTTATAGGTTTCGAAGCCCGCCACGCCGGCCTCCGCCATCGTCGGAATCTCCGGCGCGTCGCGCCAGCGCTTCGTGCCCGTCACCGCCAGCGCGCGCAGCTTGTCCGCCTTCACATGCGGCAGCGCCGTGTCGTTGAACATCACCTGGATCTGGCCGCCGAGCAGGTCGTTCAGCGCCGGGCCCGTGCCCTTGTAGGCCACGTGCGTCATGCGAATGCCCGTCGCGGCGTTCAGCATCTCGCCCGCGAGGTGGCTCACGCCGCCCGTTCCCGTCGAGCCGAAATTGAGCGCGCCCGGCTTCGCCTTCGCCAGCGCCACCAACTCCGGCACCGTCTTCGCCGGCACCGACGGGTGCACCACCAGCAGCGTCTGGCTCTCGGCCACGATCGTCACCGGCGCCAGGTCCTTGAGCGGATCGAACGGGAGCTGCTTGTAGACCAGCGTGTTCAGGCCGACCGTGGCGTTGTTGCCCAGGTACAGCGTGTAGCCGTCCGCCGGCGACTTCGCCGCCCGGTCCGCGCCGATGTTGCCGCCGCCGCCCGCGACGTTCTCGATCACCACCGGCTGCTTCAGCCGTTCCGACAGCACCGCCCCAACCTGCCGCCCCACCGCGTCCGTCAGGCCGCCCGGCGGATACGCCACGATCATCCTGATCGGCTTCTCAGGCCATGCCGCTCCTGCGCCCGAGGCGAGCACGCAGGTAGCAACCCAAGCGCCAAGCAACCATCTCAAGCTCAATGCCAGTGACAAATCGTTCAATTTTCGATTACGAAATTAGCTTAAGCTTTTCTGCTTCTCTTAGTATCGGAGTTGGACTCGTTCCGGCCGATATCATTACCGTCACTCGATAGCGTGCTCTAGTAATAGCCAAATACATCTCTCGAATTGCTTGTTGCTCAACGGCCGAACTAAGAGCGTCATTCCCGGTAACCTTCGTCGGCACCACTCCTTGCTCCAACCCAACCAACACGACAGCATCAAATTCTTGACCTCCAACGTGCGCAGGACGCGTTAGAACTACCAAAGGTTGATCAATAGGCAAACGCTCGCCACGCTTTGCCAAAACTTGCAGCGGAAGATAACTGCGCTGCAGTACGTCATTGAGGTCATCCCAATACTGGTCCGCATGACAAATAACCGCTACCTGTCGATAGTTCTTTTCCCTCAAACGTTGCACCGCATCGCGCACTGACGCCGCCATTCCAATTCCGCGACCAGTAGAGTAGGAGAAGTTCGGCGCAGCCGCTAACGGATGCCGATCAGCTTCCATGGTGTCAGCAATGCGAGTGAAGTCTGGAAAATCTGCCCCAAAAAGATCCGTACTCCTTTGAATCACATGGAATGCCAATCGCACAATCGATTTTGTCGATCGATGAATGGAAGCGAGGCTTTCATTCTCGATGTCCTTAATACCCAATGTGGCCAGCCCTGCAGACCGCTGTCCGTACAACGCCTGCGCCTCGTCCAATGCCAATGCTACGGGCACGTGCGGCGTGTCACCTCTCGTAAGAAGCGGGATGACGCGACGCTCGTTTTCGTTAAAGAGCTGTGTTTCATCCACAAAAACATAGTCG
>CAZPNH010000209.1:0-4762 GCA_964587635.1 uncultured Bordetella sp. | reverse complement strand
TGCAACCTCGGAGTAGATCTTTCTGTGCCTGGTATGCTCGATTTCAGGCGGGAGCGCAACCGCAAAAGCCATATCTGGTACCGCTGGTTCAACGAAATTCCCGTGGCGATCCTGCTCGCCATCGTCCTGCTGGTGGTGTTCAAGCCGCAGTAGCTAGGCGCCGTTCCTGGCGAACAGGGCGACCCAGCCCTCGATGTGTCCGCTGCCTTCTCGCCGGATGCGCGTCGCTTCGATTTTTCGCTCCTGCAGCCCGGATTGCACGGCCAGCCTGCGCAGATAGTCCACCGACTGGGCGTAGCGGCCGGTCGGGCGCAGCCGGTAGTCGCCTTTTTCCAGGCCTTCGACCGACAGGGCGAACAGGCCGCCGGGCGCCAGCACGCGCGCGACCTCGCCGAATACCGCAGCCAAGTCGCCCACGTAGATAAACACGTCCGCCGCCAGCACCGCCTGTATCGACCCGGCTGCTATCCGCGCCAGGACCGAGACCAGTTCGCCCTGTTCCAGATGCGCGTAGGCGCCGCGCCCGCCGGCAATGCCGAGCATGCGCGGCGAAAGGTCCACGCCGGTGATTTCGGCGCCGGCGCCGGCGAGCGCGATGCCGACCAGACCGGTGCCGCAGCCCAGGTCGATGACGCGGGCGGGTGCTCCGCTGCCGCGCAGGTCCTGCAGCCTTGGCCGCACCAGCTGCGCGAGCGCTTCTGGAATACGGTATCCGAGATCCTGCACCAGGTGCTGTTCGAAGCGGGGCGCAAGGCCGTCGAAAAGAGTCGTCACGTAGACATCTGGCGCGCGCGTGGTATTGCTGCCGCTCGCCGCGGCGACCAGATGCTCGAAGGTCGGGTCGCCGGGATGGTGCGCGAGTCCTGCCTGGAAGCATTCGGCGGCCAGTGCGTGATCGCCGCGGGAGCCGGCGAGCCGGCCGAGGTTGAGGCAAGGCTGCGGCAGCCAGGGATCTGCCGCCATGGCCCGGCGGTAGGCAGCGATCGCCTGTTCTTCGCGGCCGAGGCGCTGGCGCGCGCCGCCGAGGTTGTTCCAGGCCTGGGCATTCGACGGATCCAGCGCCACCGCCTTGTCGAAGCAGGCCAGCGCATCGCCGTCGCGCCCCTGTTCTTCGCGCACGTTGCCGAGCCGGTGCCAGGCCCGCGCCTGGCGCGGATCGAGCGCGAGCGCGCGCTCGAACGCGAGTCCCGCGTCGTTCCAGCGCCGCGCGTCGTAGTGCGCATCGGCTTCGGCAAGCCAGTCGGCAACACTGCGCGCAGCGCTTCCTTCCATGGTTCTGCTATCCTCCCGCCGCCCGCAGTCCGGCGTCAATCACCCATGGAATCATTTTTCGCCTCGTCACCGCGTGGGCTGGAGCAGCTGCTCGCGGCGGAGCTGGCCGCGCTCGGCGCGCGCAGCGTGCAGCAGGTGCCCGGCGGCGTGGCGTTCTCGGGCGACTGGAGAGTCTGCTACGCGGCGAACCTCTGGTCGCGCCTCGCTTCGCGCGTGCTCTGGCGCGTCGCCGAATTCGACTACGCGGGCGAGGGCGACATCTACGAAGCCGCGCGCAAAGTGGACTGGATGCGCCTGTTTTCGGTGGAGCGCACGCTGCGGGTCAACGTTTCGGCGCAGAAAAGCCCGCTCAAGAGCCTCGATTTCGCGACCTTGCGCATCAAGGACGCGGTTTGCGACAGGTTCCGCGACGCGCTCGGCAGCCGGCCGAACGTGGATCGCGCCAATCCCGACGTGCGGGTGCACGCATTCCTCGACGCGACGCAGGGCGCGCTCTACCTCGATACGTCCGGCGAGCCGCTGTTCAAGCGCGGCTGGCGCGCGGGCGCGGGCGAGGCGCCGCTGCGCGAGAACCTCGCCGCCGGCATCGTGATGCTGTCGGGCTGGAAGCCGGAGGAGCCGCTGTTGGACCCTATGTGCGGCGGCGCCACGCTGCTGGTCGAAGCCGCGGCGATGGCGCGCGGGCGCGCGCCCGGGGCGCGCAGGGCGTTCGGTTTTGAAAAGCTGAGGAACTTCAATTCGAATTTATGGAAGCAGGTCAAAGCCGAAGAGCGGGCGGAAAAAGCGGTCAAGCTTGAAATCTTCGGCAGCGACTACGATCCGCGCGTGCTTAACGACGCGCGGCGCAACGTCGCGGCGGCCGGCGTGGACCGCTGGGTAAAGCTGGCGCGCGCCGACGTTCTCGACCGCGCGGCGCCCGCTGCGGCGGGTGTGATGGTCGCCAACCCGCCCTACGGCGAGCGCATCGGCTCCAGGGAAGAGCTGGCCGAGTTCTACCCGAAGCTGGGCAGCGTTTTGAAGAAGAACTACCCCGGCTGGCGTTGCCATTTCTTCACCGCCGACATGCGGATGCCGAAACTCATTCGCCTCCAGCCCTCCCGCCGCGTGCCGCTCTTCAACGGCGCGCTCGAGTGCAGGCTGTTCGAGTTCAAGATCGTGTCCGGCAGCAACCGCCAGCCTTAGCCAGAACAGCACCGCCATCAGGAACAAGTCGAAGTACTCCCCGTCGTGCAGCGCGGCCTTGCGCTTCACGCCTTCCACGACGAACCCGACCTTCTCGTAGAGCGCCTTCGCGCGCGCGTTGTCCTCGCGCACCGTCAGCTCCACGCGCGAGAGACCGATCTCCTTCGCGCGCGCCAGCGCTGCGCGCATGAGAGCAAGCCCGATGCCCATGCCCCGGTAGCCGTCGAGAATTCCCATCCCCAGTACGCCGCCGTGCGCCTGCGTCTCCCGCGGGTTGGGCTGTATGTCGCACCACCCGACCACCTTTCCATCGACCAGCGCTACGAATTGCGGTGCGCCCTTGCGGATGATCTCCCGCACGAACTTTGTGGTCTCCTCGATCGGAAACGCCTTCAGCATCGCCAGGTATCTGCGCTCGCGCGCGACCGCGTCCACGACCGCGTGGAAGCCGGGGATGTGTTCTTCCGAAATCGGAACGATTCGGCAGTCCATGGAAATTAAAACGGGCGCTGGAGCGCCCGTTTGTCCTTGCTGTTGTGGCGGGGCTAGACGATGTCCAGGTGCTCGATGCCCTTGGTGAGGTCCTTGTCCTTCGATTCCTTGCCGTGCAGCTTGATGTTGAGCCGCACCTCGTTGGTCGAATCGGCGAAGCGAAGGGCGTCTTCGTAGCCGATGCGGCCGGCCTCGTAGAGGTCGAACAGCGCCTGGTCGAAGGTCTGCATGCCCAGCTCGCGCGACTTCTTCATGATTTCCTTGATGCCGTGGATCTCGCCCTTGAAGATCAGGTCCGAGATCAGCGGCGAGTTGAGCAGCACTTCCACCGCCGCGGCGCGCCCCTTGCCTTCCTTGAGCGGGATCAGGCGCTGCGATACCACCGCTTTCAGGTTCAGCGACAGGTCCATGAGCAGCTGGTGGCGGCGCGCTTCCGGGAAGAAGTTGATGATCCGGTCCATCGCCTGGTTGGAGTTGTTGGCGTGCAGCGTGCCGAGCGCCAGGTGGCCGGTCTCGGCGAAGGCCACCGCGTGCTCCATCACTTCCATTTCGCGGATTTCGCCGATCAGGATCACGTCGGGCGCCTGGCGCAGCGTGTTCTTGAGCGCCGATTCCCAGGAATCGGTGTCGACGCCGACTTCGCGCTGCGTGATCAGGCAGTTCATGTGCGGGTGGACGTACTCGACCGGGTCCTCGATGGTAATGATGTGCCCGTAGGAATTCTCGTTGCGGTAGCCGATCATCGCCGCGAGCGAGGTGGATTTTCCCGAGCCCGTGCCGCCGACGAACAGCACTAGGCCGCGCTTGGTCATGATCACGTCCTTGAGCACCGGCGGCAGCTTCAGGTCGTCGAATTTCGGGATCGCCACGGTGATCACGCGCAGCACCATGCCGACCTGTCCCTGCTGGATGAAACAGTTGACGCGGAAGCGGCCGATGCCGGAGGGGTTGATGGCGAAATTGCATTCCTTCTTCGCCTCGAACTCGGCTGCCTGCTTGTCGTTCATCACGGCGCGGCAGAGCATCGCGGTGTGCTGGGCGGTGAGCGCCTGCTGCGACACCGGCGTCATCTTGCTGTCGATCTTCATCGCCGGCGGGAAGCCCGCGGTGATGAAAAGGTCCGAGCCCTTCTTCGCCAGCAGCGCGCGCAGCAGGTCGTAGATGAATTTGGTTGCCTGTTCCCGTTCCATGTTTCAAGCTCCCGCGAAATTGTCTTTGTTGGCCGCCTTGCTGCGCGCCTCGGACATCGAAACGATGTTCCTCTTCACCAGGTCCTGCAGGTTCTGGTCCAGCGTCTGCATGCCGAGCTGCGCGCCGGTCTGGATCGCCGAGTACATCTGCGCGATCTTGTTCTCGCGGATCAGGTTGCGGATGGCCGGCGTGCCGACCATGATCTCGTGCGCCGCCACGCGGCCGGCGCCGTCCTTGGTCTTGAGCAGGGTCTGCGAAATGATGGCGCGGATCGACTCCGAGATCATGGCGCGGATCATTTCCTTTTCCGCCGCCGGGAACACGTCCACGATCCGGTCGATGGTCTTCGCCGCCGAGGAGGTATGCAGCGTGCCGAACACCAGGTGGCCGGTTTCCGCGCCCGACAGCGCGAGGCGGATGGTTTCCAGGTCGCGCATCTCGCCGACCAGGATCACGTCCGGGTCTTCTCGCAACGCGCTTCTCAGCGCGTTGGAGAACGACAGCGTGTGCGGCCCGACTTCGCGCTGGTTGATCAGGCACTTCTTCGATTCGTGCACGAATTCGATCGGGTCCTCGATGGTGAGGATGTGGCCTTCCTCGGTCTCGTTCTTGTGGTTCACCATCG
>CAZPNH010000208.1:0-4765 GCA_964587635.1 uncultured Bordetella sp. | reverse complement strand
GAATCCATCGATGCCGCCCAGGTTGAGGTAGGCGACATGCGAAGCGGACAGCCAGTTCCGCGCATATCCGACGCCCAATGCGTCCTGCGCGCGCCCCCATCGCAGGCCTTTGACGATGGCGCCGAACGAGAGCGAGCTGTCCGTGGCGGTGTAGCTGAATACCTCCGTCCGGCCGTCGGATTTCATGCCACGGAGGAAGATGCCGGCGTCCTCCGTCACGCTCTGTTCGACGCTTGCACCGATACCGACCTTGGCGTTGGGCCGCCTCGCCCAGCACAGATCCGGGGCGTTGGCATTGCCCGAGTTGTAGTTGAAGTCGGTGCAGGCTGCGGCATTGTGCGCCGGATTCGCCTGGAAAGCGTTTATCGCGTCGTCCCAGCGCCCCATGTCTTCGACGTTGCGGTAGACCAGCAGTCGCAGTTTGCCGGGGCGGCCGTAGAGGTCGTGCTTGTGCTCGATCTCGACCTGGTCGCCGTGGAAATTCATGATGGAAAAATTGAGGCTGAGTTGGTTCGGATGGCGCGGCCCAAGGAACCGGCCGGCGCGGACTGCCCATTCGTCGTAGTAATACTCGCCCGCGATGCCCCAGCTGTAACCGCGCGCGTCGGCGGCAACGTCGAAGGCGGAATAGGTTAGGAAGTTCATGTTGATGAACTGCTGCCGCACGTCGCCCGCGTAGGCGTTCTTGTCGAACAGATCGATAACGCTCAGGTTGCCGGCAGTCAGGACGAAGCGCCGGCTGTCGGTCGAGCCGGCAAGCTGCATCGGTCCGGATTCGACGGGGGTCGTCTCCCCGCCCAGTTCCCAGCTCTGTCTCAGGAACAGCCGCGAGCGGTAGATCGTCGGCTTGACGGTGCCGTTCTTCTCCAGTTCCCCGTTCTGGATGGAGCCGCCCAGGCCATGCAATCCCGACAGCGGCAGTTCGGAGATGAGTTCCGGGACGAAGTAGAGTTCGCCACCCTGCCATGCCCGCCAGCCGAGAAAGGCCGTTGCCGAGGTGGTAAAGCTGCGCTCCTTGGCGGGCGACAGCGAATTGGGGCTGCCGTTGAGGTTCGTATAGGCGGCGGAGAAGGGCTGCTTCTGCTGCCAGATATAAGTGAATTGCCCGTAGGCGTTGAACTGATCTTCCGCGGGGGGGGCTTGCGCGAAGGAAGGCGGGACCCCGGCAGCCAGAAGGCTGCCGGCGACGGTGACCACAAGTGCGCGCAAAAGGACGGCAATTTTCATCGCGATGATGCGGGAAATCCGGCGGGTAAAGTATCACGGCGGCCATCCGCAAAAACCCGCTTTTGCACGTGTCGCCATTCTGTCATCGAACGCCTGTTGGGCTAGACTCCGCGCATGACGGAAAACCAGATCGGGCTGTTGCTGCGCGACCTGTGGTCCGACCTGCATGAGCCGGCGATCCTGTGGCAAGCCGGTACGTTGGTGCTGTGCCTGCTCGCGGCCTGGTGGCTGGCGCGCTTGCTGCAATGGCGCGCGCCGGACAGCAGCGCCGACGCACTCAAGCACGGCGCGGCGGCCTTCCGGCGGGTGATTTTCCCGTTGCTGGCGATGCTGCTGCTGATCGCCGGGCGCGCGATGCTCGCCAACTGGCACAAGGCCCACCTCCTCAGCGTCGCGATCCCGCTGTTCGGGGCGCTGGCCGGCATCCGTTTTGCGTTCTACCTGCTGCGCCTGGCGTTCTCGGATGGCGGCTGGCTGGGCGGGTTCGAGCGCTCCATCGCCACGCTGGTGTGGGCTGCGCTGGTGATGCACCTGACGGGGATCCTGCCCGAGATCGTGGACTGGCTCTCCGACGTCACGTTCACGGCAGGCGCGCACACGCTTTCCCTCTGGACGCTGCTGAGCGCCGCGTTCTGGGTCTGCGTGACCTTGCTGCTGGCGATGTGGGCGGGCGCGGCGCTGGAGGCGCGCCTGATGCGCGCGGAGGGGCTGCACAGCAGCCTGCGCGTCGTGTTCGCGCGCCTGGGCAAGGCGGTGCTGCTGATCGCCGCCGTGCTGGTGGTGCTGCCGCTCATGGGCGTGGATCTCACCGTCCTGTCGGTGTTCGGGGGCGCGCTGGGCGTCGGTCTGGGCCTTGGTTTGCAGAAAATCGCCTCCAACTACCTGTCAGGGTTCATCATCCTGCTGGACCGGTCGATCCGCCTGGGCGATATGATCACCGCGGACAGCCAGTACGGCGAGGTGACGAAAATCACCACGCGCTACGTGGTGGTGCGTTCCCTGACCGGCGTGGAAGCGATCATCCCGAACGATATGCTGGTGACCACGACGGTGCTGAACCATTCGTATTCCGACCGCAGCGTGCGGCTGGCGGTGCGGGTGCAAGTGGCCTACCGAACAGACGTCGCCGAGGTTTTGCGCATACTGGTGGAGGTGGCGCGCGGACATGCACGCGTATTGCGGGACCCGGAGCCGACGGCGCAGATCCTCCAGCTGGCCGACAGCGGCGTGGACCTGGAACTGGGCTTCTGGATCAAGGATCCGGAGCGCGGCAGCCAGAATGTGCGCTCGGACGTCAGCGTTGCCCTGCTGGCCGAATTCCAGGCCCGCGGCATCGAAATTCCCTTTCCGCAGCGGGAAGTTAGGTTGTTGCAAGGCAATAACCCGGAACCGGTGCGCAATAGTGCGGTAACGTGACTTTCCCTGACCTTGCAAGGGGGGGTGGTTCGCGTAGAATCCGCCCGGCCCGTCTCCAAAAGACGACATAACAAAGGCGCCTGATGCTATTCGACGGACTGCTTCAACTTCCCTGGTGGGGCCTGGTACTGGTTGCGTTGGTTCTCACGCACATCACGATCGCCTCGGTCACCATCTATCTGCACCGCAACCAGGCGCACCGCGCGCTGGACCTGCATCCGGCGGTGGCGCATTTTTTCCGTCTGTGGCTGTGGCTGACCACCGGCATGGTGACCAAGGAGTGGACCGCGATCCACCGCAAGCACCACGCCAAGTGTGAGACCGGGGACGATCCGCACAGCCCGCAGGTTTACGGCATCAACCGCGTCCTCTGGACCGGGGTGCTGCTCTACGTGAAGGAATCCCACTACCCGGAGACGATGGAGCGCTATGGCCACGGCACGCCGGATGACTGGATGGAGCGCAACGTCTACGCGCGCCACTCGGTGCTCGGCCTCTGGCTCATGGGCGCGCTCGACATCGCGCTGTTCGGCCTGATTCCGGGCGCGATCATCCTGATCACCCAGATCGCCTGGATTCCGTTCTGGGCCGCCGGCGTGATCAACGGCGTCGGGCACTTCTGGGGCTACCGCAACTGGGACGTGCCGTCGCCCGACGCGAGCCGCAACATCCTGCCGATCGGCGCATGGATCGGCGGCGAGGAACTGCACAACAACCACCACGCTTATCCCGCGTCGGCCAAGTTCTCGCTGAAATGGTACGAATTCGACCTCGGCTGGGCCTACATCCGCGCGCTCGAGTCGCTCGGCCTGGCCACCGTGAAGAAGGTGGCGCCGACGCCGCGCTTCTCGGATCCGAAGCCGGTCTGCGACGACCAGACGCTGGAGGCCGTGATCGCCAACCGCTACGACGTGCTGGCGCGTTACGCCACCTCGCTCAAGCACACCTACCGGCAGGAGATCGAGCGCCTGGGGCACTGGTCGCAGGAGGCCGAGGCATTGAAGCCCGCCAAGCGCTATTTCGCGCGCCTGCAGCAGCTTTCGGAAGCGGAACGCGCGCGCCTCGCCGAAGTGGTGAAGAACTCCAAGGCCCTGGCCACGGCGATCGCCATGCGCGACGAGCTGACGGCGCTCTGGGCGCGTTCCAGCGCCACGCGCGAGCAGCTCCTGAAGCAGCTCCAGGACTGGTGCCACAAGGCCGAGTCGAGCGGCGTGGCGCCGCTCGCGGAATTCAGCCGGCGGCTGCGCTCCTACGCCTGAGTTTCGACAGGCAATAAAAAAAGCCCGCTCGCAGCGGGCTTTTTTTATTGCCGGCAGGCCGGGTTACTTGAGCTTGCCTTCCTTGTAGATTACGTGCTTCCGGGCCTTCGGATCGTATTTCATCATCTCGATCTTCTCGGGCTTGGTGCGTTTGTTCTTGGTGGTGGTGTAGAAGTGGCCGGTGCCGGCCGACGACTCGAGCTTGATTTTTTCGCGCATGGCGGGCTCCTCAGGCGTTCGCTTTTTTCTTGGCTTTGATTTCGGCCAGCACGGCTTCCAGGCCGAGCTTGTCGATGCGGCGCAGGCCGGCGGTCGAGACGCGCAACCGCACCCAGCGGCTCTGGCTCTCCAGCCAGAAGCGGCGGTAATGCAGGTTGGGCAGGAAGGTGCGGATGGTCTTGTTGTTCGCGTGCGAGACCAGATGACCTTTCATCGGCTTCTTGCCGGTGACAGCGCAGACTCGGGACATTTCTAACTCCGGGATGGCGGTGCGGAAAAGGCGCGAATTATACGCGAAAACAGGCACTTCACAACAGGCCCCGTTCGGCGAAAGACAGCGCCTGGTTGCCCGCCACGACGAAGTGGTCCAGCACCTTGATATCGACCAGCGCCAGCGCTTCCTTCAGGTTGCGCGTGAGCAGTTCGTCGGCTTGGCTGGGCTGCGCCACGCCGGAGGGATGGTTGTGCGCAAAGATCACCGCTGCGGCGTTCGCCTTCAGGCCGGCCTTGACGATTTCCCGCGGGTAGACCGAAGTCTGCGTGAGCGTGCCGCGGAACAGCTCGTCGAAGCAACTCACGCGGTGCTGGGCGTCCAGCCACAGGCAGACGAACACCTCGTGTTCGCGGTCGGCGATCGCCAGCCG
>CAZPNH010000207.1:0-4780 GCA_964587635.1 uncultured Bordetella sp. | reverse complement strand
AGCGATCCCAGCGGGCGTCCGAGCACCGCCTTGAGAATTCCGCTCACGACGACCACGAAGATGAGCGCGGGAAAGAAGTATTGGAGCGCGTCGCCGTTCACTTGGTGCGGCTGCTGCGCCGAAGCCTGCGGCGCCGGCAGCTTCTCGCCCTCGGCCAGCTTGATGAGCTGGTCCACGCCGTCGCGCACGCCGCCGTAGAAATCGCCCTCGCGGAAGCGCGGCGTGATGCGCTCGTCGATCACGCGCTGGGCGAGCGAATCGGGAATCGCGCCTTCCAGCCCATAGCCCACTTCGATTCGCAGGCGGTGGTCGTCCTTGGCGACGACGAGGATCAACCCGTCGTCCGTGCCCTTGCGGCCGATTTTCCAGGCCTCGGCAACGCGGATGGAGTACTGCTCGATTTCCTCGGGCTTCGTCGTCGGCAGGATCAGCACCGCGATCTGGCTGCCGCGCCGCGTTTCGTAGGCGGCGATGCGCGATTCGAGATCGCCCTTCTGCTGCGCGTTCAGCGTCCCGGTGAGGTCGGTGACGCGCGCCGCGAGGGGCGGAACGGGCACATCCGCGCGCGCCGTGCCGAGGAGCGCGGCGCAGGCGAGCAGCGCGGCGAGGAATTGCCGCATCGGAATCCCGCGGCTACTTCGCCGCGGGCTTGCTGAAATCGACCTTCGGCGGGACGGCGATCGCCTTCTCGTCCTCGACCGTGAAATTGGCCTTGGTCTTGTAGCCGAACATCATGGCGGTGAGATTGGTCGGGAATTCACGCGTCAGCACGTTGTAGGACTCCACCGTCTTGATGTAGCGGCCGCGCGCCACGGCGATGCGGTTCTCCGCGCCAGCCAGCTCGACGCGCAGTTCGCCGAACTCCTTGGTGGCGGTGAGCTGCGGATAGTTCTCCGCCACCGCCATCAGGCGCGACAGGGCGCCGGTCATCTGCGACTGCGCGGCCTGGAATTTGGCGAAGCCCTCGGGATCGTTGACCAGCTCGGGCGTCGCCTTGATCGAGCCGACCGACGCGCGCGCATTGGTGAGTTCCACCAGCGTGCTCTTTTCGAAGTTGGCCGCCCCCTGGACCGTGGCCACCAGGTTCGGAATCAGGTCCGCGCGCCGCTGGTAGTTGTTGAGCACCTCGGACCAGGCCGCCTTGACGCCCTCGTCCTGACGCTGGAAGTCGTTGTATCCGCAGCCGGAAAGCGACAGGGCGGCGGGGAGTGCAAGCAGGACGAGCAGAATTTTGCGCATGGGTAGGGCCTCCGGTGCGTAGTCTCGCACTCTTTCATATGAGGGCTCGCGGGCACAAAAAAAGGGCAGCGTCCTTGCGGAGGCTGCCCGGCGTTCGCGTCCGGAGGAGGGGGTGGAGGCGCGAACGATGGCCCATTGTGGGCGTGCGCGGTTACCGGGGTATATCCGTCCTGTATTGCTTGTGTATCCATCGCAATTGAAGCGCGAGCCCGGCCAGGTACACCAGGACCAGTCCGCCGATGATGTCCTTGAATATGAAGGCATTCGCCGCCGTCACGAGCGGCGCGGCAGGCGGCAGGCGGGTCAGCGTCTCCGCCGAGCCGGTGATCATGTGGATCAGCATGGTGGACGAATAGAAAATCGCCTGCACGTAGCGCGAGGCGCGGCCGAACAGCGGCGTTGCCGCCGCCAGCGTGCCGATGGCGAGGGCCAACAGGGTCAGGACGGCGAACCAGTGGCCGATGCGAAAGTCGCCGTGCCGGAAGATCATGAGTGCGGTCACCGCCGTGAGCGCGGTGGCCAGCAGGTAGAGCTGCCCGAGCCGGTTCGACAGCAGGATCTGCTTGTCCCGCGCGAGCGCCCAGACGCCGGCGACGATGGCGACCAGGCTGATGGCGGTGTGGACAGCCCCAAGGCCCGTAAGACCGAACATGCCGGTGCCTCAGGCCCCGGCCGCGAGCTTGTCGAGGGTTGCGCGCGCGACGTTGAGTTTCGCGCCGGCGGCGGCGATTTCCGCCCAGGTGTTGTCGTCCACCGAGATGCCGTCGCGCTCGCGCTTCGCGCGCGTTTCCCGTTCCGGCTCGCCGGCGATGCGCACCTTGTCCACGCCAGGCGCGGTCGGCGATTGGCGCAGCGACTCGAGGAAAGCGGTGGTTTCGGTGGCGAACGCATCCGCGGTGCCGAGGCGCTTGGGGTCGATGAGGATCGTCAGCATGCCGTTCCACACGCGCTTCTTCGAGCGGTCGTCCGTATGCCAGGTGCCGCCGCCCGTGAGCGCGCCGCCCAGCAGTTCGCACACCACCGCCAGGCCATAGCCCTTGTGCAGGCCGAAGGTGCGCAGCGCGCCGAAGGGCTCGATGACGCCGTAGCGCGGGTCGGAGGTCGGGTTGCCCTTGTCGTCGATCAGCCAGTCGGCGGAAACTTTTTCGCGCTTGTTGTGCGCCACGCGGATTTTGCCCTGGGCCACGGCGCTGGTGGCCATGTCGAGGATGAACGGCGGCTCGTTCGGGATCGGGATGCCCACGGTCATCGGATTGGTGCCGAAGCGCGCGTCCGCGCCGCCAAAGGGCGCGACGATGGAGCGCGAAATGACGTTGGTGAAATGCAGCGACACCAGGCCCGCCGCCACCGCCTGCTCGGCCCACTGGCCGATGCGGCACAGGTGGTGCGAATGGCCGAGTCCCATCACGCACATGCCGTGCTGTTTCGCGCGCGCGATGCCGATTTCCATGGCTTCCAGCCCGATCACCTGGCCATAGCCCGCCTGGCCGTCGAGCGAAATCATGGCGCCGCCGTCGAACAGCATCTTCGGATGCTGGTTCACCTTGAGCCCGCCTTCCAGCAGCGATTCGATGTAGCGCGGGATCATGCCCACGCCGTGCGAGTCGTGCCCGGTGAGGTTCGCGGTGACGAGGTTTTCGGCGACGCCGTGCGCCTCGCGCGCATCGCTGCCGCCGGCGAGCACGATGGCCTCGATCGCTTTTGCCAGGGCGTCTTTTTTGTACAGGGGCATGGGCTCGGGGGTTTCTGGTCCGCGGGGGCGCAGTTTACAATGTCCCGCCATGAAAAGACTCCTGCGTATCGCCGTTGCCGCCGCCTGCCTGTCCGCCGCGTTCGCGGCGTCGGCGCAGAGTTACCCGAACAAACCGCTGCGGTTCGTCATCCCCTTCACCGCCGGCGGCACTTCCGACATCCTCGCGCGCGCCATCGGCCCGCGGCTCACGGAAGTCTGGGGCCAGCCGGTGATCGTCGAGAACAAGACCGGCGCAAACGGCAACGTCGGCGCGGAATACGTCGCCCGCTCGGCGCCGGACGGCTACACCTTCCTGCTGTCGGACGTGGGCGCGCTGTCGATCAACCCGAGCGTCTATCCCGACATGTCCTTCGATCCGGCGAAGGATTTTTCGCCCATCATCATGGTGTCCTACTCGCCGCACGTGCTGGCGGTGCATCCGTCGGTGCCGGTGACGAACGTCAAGGAGTTGATCGCCTACGCCAAGGCCAATCCGGGCAAGCTCAATTTCGCCAACTCGGGTACCGGCGGCGCGCCGCACCTCGCCGGCGTCGAATTCGCGCAGCGCACCGGCGTGCAGTGGGTCTACATCCCGTACAAGGGCGGCTCGGCCGCGGTGACCGACGTGGTCGCGGGCAACGCCAACGTGATCTTCAACGGCATGCTGGCGACTTATCCGTCGGTAAAGGGCGGCCGCCTGCGGGGACTCGCGGTATCCAGCGCGCAGCGCGTCGCCTCCGCGCCTGAACTGCCGACGGTGGCCGAAACCGTGCCCGGCTTCGAGACCGGTTCCTACCAGGGCCTGCTCGCCGCCGCCGGCACGCCGCGCGACATCGTCCTGAAGCTCAACGGCGAGCTGACGCGCATCCTCAACACGCCGGACATGAAGGAGTTTCTCGCCAAGCAAGGCACCGAAGTGCGCAGCGGGCCGCCCGAGGCGCTGGGCAGCTTCATCGTAAATGAGAAGGCGCGCTGGGCGAAAGTCGTCAAGGAAGCCGGCATCAAGGCCGACTAAAACAAGGAAAACCATGGATCTGCCGCAAAACGCATTCAAGCGCGCCCTCAAGGCGGGCAAACCCCAGATCGGCTTGTGGTCCAGCCTGTCGTCGCACTACTCGGTGGAAGTGATCGCCGGCGCCGGCTACGACTGGCTGCTGCTCGACTGCGAGCACTCGCCGAACGACCTGGAAGCGCTGCTGCCGCAGTTGCAGGCCTGCGCGCCCTATCCGACGACGCCGATCGTGCGCGTGCCGTGGAACGACATGGTGAACATCAAGCGCGTGCTGGACATCGGCGCGCAGTCGCTGCTCATTCCCTACGTCTGCAGCGCCGAGGAAGCGAAAGCGGCGGTCGCCGCGACGCGCTACCCGCCCGCGGGCGTGCGCGGCGTCGCCGGCACCACGCGCGCGACGCGCTTCGGCCGCGTCAAGGACTACGCCAAGCGCGCGCACGAAGAAATCTGCGTGCTGGTGCAGGTGGAGACCAAGCCCGCGCTCGACCAGCTGGAAGCCATCTGCGCGGTGGACGGCGTCGACGGCGTGTTCATCGGCCCGGCCGACCTGCATGCCTCGATGGGCTATCCGGGCGAAACCGCGAACCCGGCGGTGCTGCCGCTGATCGAGGAAGCCATGCGCCGCATCCGGAAGACGGGAAAAGCGCCGGGCTATCTGTCGCCGGTGGAGGCCGACAGCAAGCGCATGCTCGGCGCGGGCTGCCTGTTCTGCGCGGTGGGCGCGGACATCGGCCTGCTCGCGCGCGGCGCGGAAGCACTGCGCGCCAAGTTCACGTAGAGGAACCATGAAACACGAC
>CAZPNH010000206.1:0-4805 GCA_964587635.1 uncultured Bordetella sp. | reverse complement strand
GCCTGATGCTCGGGTTCCTGGTGTCCTGGCTGCTGGAGCGCGGCGACTTCAGGCGTTAGGCCCGGCGAGGTCGGGCTCGCCGCAGGATTTGAGGATTTCGGCGCGCACCTGGTCGCGCAGCACCACTGCCGCCGCCCAGTCGCTGCCCTGCGGCGCGATGGGCGCGCCGATGGTCACCGTCACGGGCGCGCGGCGCAGGTACCAGGTGCCGTCGCGCAGCACCGAGCGGATACCGCGCAGCGATACCGGCACCACGGGGATGCCGGCCTGCGCTGCGGCCTGGAAGGCGCCGGTGCGGAATGCCATGAGTCCGGTGTTGCGCTTCAGGGTGCCTTCCGGGAACACGATGAGCGACACGCCGCGCTTTGCCGCCTCGGCGAGTTCGCCAGCGTGCTCGGTGCTCCTGGCGAGATCGAAGCGCTCGATGAACTGCGTGCCGAAGCCCGACAGCAGCGCGCGCATGACGGCGTTCTCCTGGAACTCGCGCTTGGCGACGAAGGCGTAGCCGCGGAATTCGAGGATCGAGAGCAGCACCAGCGCGTCGAGATAGCTGGTGTGATTCACCGCCAGCACGACGGGGGTTTTCATCTCCAGATTTTCTTTTCCCCTGACGGCAACCGGAACGCCGGACAGGATCAAAAACCACTTCGAGACGGTCCTTCCGATTTCCCAGCAGATCTTTACCGGCAGGAGAAGCGCCGCGAAAAACGCGAAGGGAATCAATACGGCGAAGGCAAGATAGGCGCGCAGCGCGAACAGCGCGCCGCCGAGCGTGCGCAGGCCGCGGCGCAGCTGCGGCGCGGCGCCGGCGAGGAACAGGCGCAGGAACTGCAGCCACACCGCGCCCCCCGTCACCGCCGTTGGCCCGCGTTCGTAGTACTCGCGCGCGGCGACGCGGCGGATCTTGCCGCTGGAGGTCTTGGGCACGGTGCCAGGCGGCGCCAGCACGATGTCGTCCGCCGGCGCGCCGATGAAATTGATCGCAAGGTCGTTGATCATGCGCTTCAGGTCTTCGTGGCGCGAGGGGTCCTGGTCGCGCATTTCGGCCAGCACCACCACGCGCTCGGTGCCACTGGCCGTGTCCCTGCTGCCGAACACCGCGACGCAGCCGCGCCGGATGCCGGCTAGATCGCCCACCGCCTGCTCGAGCTCGTAGGGGCTGATGTTGCGCCCGCCGCGGATGATGATGTCCTTCTCGCGGCCCGTGAGGAACAGCGTGCCCCCTGAAAGATAAGCGCGGTCGCCGGTGTTGACCCAGTCGCCGCTGCCGAACAGGGTTTTCGTCGCCTCGGGGTTGCGGTAGTAGCCGGAAGTGGAGGAGGGGCCGCGGAATTGCAGCAGGCCTTCCTGGCGGTCGGGCAGTTCCAGTCCCGCGCCGTCCACCACGCGGATGTCGTGGCCCGGAATCGGCGTGCCGCAGCCGATCACGATGAGCGGCGATGCGTCGCCGGGGGTCGTTTCCACGGCTTCGCCCGTGCGGGTAAATCGTTCGCGGTCGAGCCGGTCGGCGCGCCAGGGCGTCCCCGGCACGGTGATCGCCACGCCTACCGAGGATTCGGCCAGCCCGTAGGAGGGCGACAGGCAGTTCTTGCGCAGCCCCCATTTCGCGAAGCGCTTTTCGAACTCGACGATGGTGTCCGGGCTCACCGGTTCGGCGGCATTGAAGGCGAAGCGCCAGCTCGACAGGTCGATGCCCGCCATGTCTTCGTCGGCGATGCGGCGCAGGCACAACTCGAAGGAAAAGTTCGGGCCGCCCGACATGGTGCCGCGATGGCGGTGGATGGCGCGCATCCAGCTCGCGGGGCGCGACAGGAAGGCGAGCGGCGACATCAGCACCGTCGGAAACCCCAGCACCAGCGAGGCGAAGTTGGCGCCGATGAGCCCGAGGTCGTGGTACAGCGGCAGCCAGCTCACGAACACGTCCGTTGGGTTGGCGTTCACCGCCGCGCCCATGGCGCGCACGTTGGCCATCAGGTTGGCGTGCGACAGCACCACGCCCTTCGGGCTGCCGGTGCTGCCGGAGGTGTACTGCAGGAAGCCCGTGTCGCCGGGCTTGCCGTGGACCGGGCTGAAGTTTTTCCCGGCGCCGGCATTCAGGTCCGCGGGCACCAGGATCAGATTCAGGGATTCCACCTGCGCGCGCAGCAGGTAGGCGAGCGGCTTGGCCTCCGGGACGGTGATCATCATCGCCGGGCCGGCGCTCTTGAGTATGCTGACGTGACGCTTCATGTGGTCTTCGATCGTCGTCAGCCGTGCCGGCGGGTAGAGCGGCACCGGCACGCCGCCCGCGAGCAGCACGCCGTAGAACGAGTAGAGGTACTCCTTGCAGGTCGGCAGCATGATCGCCACCATCTGCCCCTGCTGCAGGCCCGCCTGCGCGAGCTGCGCCGCATAGCCCATCGCGCCGTCCCACAGCGCGCGGTAGCTGAGCGGAAATTCCTGCTGTTCCTCGTACATGAACACCGTGAGCCGGTCCGGCTGGTGCTCGACGTGGTAAGCGAGCGCCTCGGTCAGCGTGCGCGCCTGCGTCTCCGAAGGCGCGCGCACGCCCTGGTCCCGCACCAGGCTCGCGACATGGATCGCCTTGGCGTCGGCAACCTGCGGCGCGTGGCCGGCGCCGGAGAGCAGAAAGCGCAGCAGGTCGCGCGGCGTCTCGCTGATCGCCAGCGCCTGCGTGGGCAGGCTGGCGCCGAATTCCTTCTCCAGGCGCAGCACCAGCTCGACGCGCGCGAGGCTGTCGAGCCCGAGTTCCTTCTCGAGCGAACTGTCCAGCGACACGCGCGGCTCGACGTGCGGGCGCGCTTCCTTCGCCACGGTGGAGACCACCGCAAGCAGTTTTCCTGCGTCGATCGGCGCGCTTGCCGCTGTTTTTGCCGTCTCGTTCATGGGCCCGGCGAGTGTACACTTCACGCAGGAGAAATCAGTGCAGGGGGAGGGTTCGATGGGCGACGATCTTGGCGACAAGGACAATCCCCGCCGGGGATTTCTGAAACAGGTGGCCGCCGTTTCCGGCGCGTCGCTGGTCGCGGTGGCTCCCGCAGTTGCTGCACCTGCACCAGGCGCACCGGCGGTCAACGAAGTGACGGGCTACAACTCCTTGAGCGCCGACGAAGCCGCCTTCGTCGAGGCGATGGTGAGCATCATGTGCCCCGCCGATGAATTCACGCCCAACGGCGTGGATTGCGGGCTGGCGATCTACATCGATCGCCAGCTTGCCGGCAGTTTCGGCAAGGGCGCCAAGCGCTATCTGCGCGGGCCCTGGCCCCAGGGCAAGCCGCAGCACGGCTACCAGTTGCCGCTCACGCCAGAACAGTATTTCAAGGCGGGTGTGGCCGGCGTATCGCGGGCATGCGTGAGCAAGTTCGGCAAACTCTTCGACCAGATCGTTCCCGCCGACGCGGACGGCTTCCTGCGCGAGCTGGCGGGCGGCAACGTGAACGATCCGGAACTGAATCTAGCTTCCTGGTTCAACGAACTGGTTTATCCGCTGTTTACCCAGGCCTGCTTCGCCGATCCGATCTACGGCGGCAATTACGACAAGGTGTTCTGGAGGATGATCGGTTATCCGGGCCTGCCCGCCACCAATACGCTGAACATGGTGCAGTTCCGCGGCAGGCCGTTTCCCGGCGCCAAGGATCCCAAGTCAATCGCCGATTTCAGCTGACGGGGGCGATCCCATGATCAAACTCGAAAAGCGCACGGTCGTCATCGTTGGCGGCGGCCTGACCGCGGGCCTGGTATCGAGGCAGCTGACCGAAAAAGGCATCGACGTGCTCGTGCTCGAGCGCGGTGGCGACCACACCGAAGGCGCGGAAGCAAAACTGCCCACGCAGAGGGATGAACTGCGCTGGGATGTTCGCCAGGGTTTGGTGCAGGACTGGTCGGTGCAGACCTATTCGCTGCGCCACAATTCCAGGGAAGAGGCGCTGCCGATCCGCTGGATGGAAGCCTTCCTGCCGGGTGAAGGCCTGGGCGGAGCGGCCAATCACTGGAACGGCCATACCTGGCGCTGGGCCGAGTACGACCCTGCGCTGCGCTCGCGCTACGAAACCCGCTACGGCAAGAAGGCGATCCCCGACGACGTGCCGATCCAGGATTGGGGCACCACCTACAAGGAGATGGAGCCGTATCACCATCTGTTCGAGAAACTGTTTGGCATCGCCGGCAAGGCCGGCAACATCAACGGCCGGCTGCAGCCCGGCGGCAATCCCTACGAAGCGCCGCGCCGCGACGATTTCGCGCAAAAGCCGCTGGAGCCGACCGAGGCGGGGCTGGTGTTCAAGGCCACCGCCGAGAAACTCGGCTACAAACCCTTCCCGACGCCGGCGGCGAACTCCTCGGCCCCCTACACCAATCCGGACGGCCAGAAGCTGGGGCAATGCCAGTACTGCGGCCATTGCGAACGCTTTATCTGCGAAGCCAAGGCCAAGGGTTCGCCTGAAGTCTTGCTGTATCCGATGCTCAAGCAGCGCAAGGGTTTCGCCGTGCGCCTGAACTGCCATGTGCTGAAGGTCAGTTACGATGCCGCAACCAAACGCGTGAGCGGCGTGCAATACGTCGACCTGCTCACCGGCAAGGAATACGAGCAGCCGGCGGACGTCGTGGTGCTGGGCGCTTTCACCATGACCAATACCAAGCTGCTGCTGACGGGCGGCATCGGCAAACCCTACGATCCGGCGACGAACACCGGCGTGGTGGGCAAGAATTTCTGCTACCAGACCAACTCCGGTGTCACGCTGTTCATGAAAGACCGCTGGTTCAATCCCTTCATGGCGACCGGCAGCACGCAGATCGCCATGGACGAT
>CAZPNH010000205.1:2180-4818 GCA_964587635.1 uncultured Bordetella sp. | reverse complement strand
ACGTGCGGCATGACGAAGCGCGCGGGCCAGACCAGGTGCGCGGCGACTTTCAGCAGCACTTCGCGCTCGGCCAGCGCTTCGGCCACCAGGCGGAACTCATATTGTTCGAGGTAGCGCAGCCCGCCGTGAATCAGCTTCGAGGACGAAGAGGACGTCGCGCCGGCCAGGTCGCCCTTTTCAACGAGCAGCACCGACAGGCCGCGGCCCGCCGCGTCGCGCGCGATGCCGGCGCCATTGATGCCGCCGCCGACAACCAGCAGATCGACCTTGTTTTCCAAGAAATCCCTACGTTTGCAAGCGCGAAATTATAAGGTGCGCGCCAGAACCACCTCGAAAGCGACGCCGCCTCCGCCCGGCAGGTTTTCGGCGCGCAAGGTGCCGCCGTGAAATTCCGCGATCAGGCGAGCGATGTACAGCCCCAGGCCCAGGTGCGGCACGCCGCCTGAACGTTCGCCGCGCAGGGAGACCATGGACTCGAACAGCGAATCACGAATGGCATCCGGCAAAGGCGGCCCCTGGTTCTCGATGCGCAGGCGTGCATCGGTTCCAAGGAAGACGCGGATGGCGGTGCCGGCGGCGGCAAAGTCCACCGCGTTTTCCACGAGCTTGTCGAGCATCTGCGCGAGCAGGTCCGCCGAACCCGAGACCATGACCGGCTCGGCGGGAACCACGAGTTCGAAAGTCTTCTGCGCATAGGCCAGGCGATAGCCTTCGACGCAGCCGCGCACGACCGCCGCCGCGTCAAAGCGTTCCAGCGCCACCGCCGACAGGCTCTGCTCCAACCGGCTCGCCTCGGTCATGCGCGAAAGAATGGTGCTCAGGCGCGCGAGCCCTTTCTCTGCCCGCGCGACGTAGGTGCGCGTTTCCTCGGGTGTTCGCGCGGCGTGCAGGTTCTCCAGCGACGAGCGCACCACGGCCACCGGCGTCCTCAGCTCGTGCGACAGGCGGCCCGCCAGGGCTTCCAGGTAGGCGTTGTAGCGCGCAAGCCGCCCCAGCACCGTAGTAAAGCTGCGCGACAGGTCGCCGATTTCGTCGGCCGCGTCCGACGCCGTGGCAAGACGCGTCACCCGGCCACGCGCGTCGATGGCGGCTTCGGCCTCGTCGCTCAGCCGCCGGATCCGGTTCGAGATGCGCGTGGCGAACCAGAGCAGCAGCGCAGCGACCAGCGCAAACATGACCATGGTCACCAGCAGCAGCCGTTCGAGCGCCTGGCTGCGCAGCGACGCAATCCGGTTGGTCGTCTCCTCGACCACCACCGCGCCGTACACCTGATCGCCCACCCAGATCGGGTTCGCCGCGGAGACCACCACGGCGCGCCCGTCGCGCGTATTGCGCGTGCGCGTGCCCGCCGCGCCCTGCAGGGCGCCGGCCACCTCCCGCCCCGCGGCGATCGCATCCTCGGCAATGGCGTCGTCGAACTCCTCGGTCGGCGGCGCGAGCAGCCAGCCGAACATGCGCTCGGCGAGACTGGGCGGCGGCGGATCCGGACGCTTGAGGCTGCCGGCGAGCGCGAGCACGTGGTAGTCGCGGCTCACCACCCAGATGCGCGAACTGGCCCGCTCCAGGCCCTTGAGGATCGCCGCGATCTCGGCGTCGGCGGTGCTGTCGCGCGCGGTCTCCTCATGCGCAATCACGCCGCCGGTCAGACGCTGCAGTTCCTGCTCCGCTTCGCGACGCAGGTCGGATTCGCTGCGCGCGCGGTAGGCCAGCAGCTGCGGCCGCTCGTGCAGCGCGGTGGCCACCGCACGCGCCGTCGCCGCCAGCGCGTCTTCCTGCGCAGCCAGGAGAAAACGCTCCATTTCGCGCACATAGCGCCAGCCGGCCCACGGCAGCACCAGCAGTGCGAGCGCAACCAGCGCCAGCTTGGCGCGCAGCGGGAATCGCTTCACGTACGTACTAGGCCTTCCAGCGGTAACCGAGGCCGTAGGCGGTCTCGATACCGTCGAAAGCCGGGTCCGCGGCAAGAAATTTTGCGCGCACGCGCTTTACGTGCGAAGTGACGGTGGCGTCATCCACCACCAGCTCCGCGTCGCGCATCAGCTGGTCGCGGTTCTTGACGTGGCCCGGATGGCGCGCAAGAGAATGCACGATCCAGAATTCGGTCAGCGTGAGCTCGACCCGGCCGCCCTTCCACAGCGCGCTGAATCGCTTGAGGTCCAGCTCGAGCGCGCCGCGCACGATGCGTTCCTCCACCGGTTTTGTATCGGTGAGCGCGTCCACCCGCCGGAACAGCGCGCCGATGCGCGCCATGAGGTGCGGCAGGCTGACCCCCTTGGTCAGATAGTCGTCGGCGCCCAGCCGCAGCCCGGACACCACGTCGAAGTCGGAATCGTGCGCCGTGAGGAACACGATCGGCAGCTGCGGCGAAAGGGCGCGCAGGTCGCGGCACAGCGCGAAGCCGCCCTCAGCTTCGTCGCCCAGCCCGATGTCGATGATGGCGAGGTCGGGCAGGCGGCCGCGCAACGCCTCCATCGCCTCGCGCCGGGCGGCGTAGGCGGACACCTCGTAGCCGTGGCGCTTGAGCGCTTCGGCGTAGTTGGCGCGAATGGCGGCGTCATCCTCGACGATCGCGATGCGGCGGGCCATGCGGGGACTATACCGCAGGCGCCGCCGTCATTTTTTCCGCATTTTTCTTCCT
>CAZPNH010000205.1:0-2170 GCA_964587635.1 uncultured Bordetella sp. | reverse complement strand
GAGCCTCTCGTCCGCCCGTTTGGGGAATGAAATGCAGGCGTCAATAAGGAGCCCATACATGGTCAAAAACAGGATGTTTGCCGTGGAACTCGCCGCCCAGATCGCGCTCGCGGCCGCGATCGGTACTTTCGTCGCCATCGTGCTGGCAGGCGCAGCCATGCTGCTCGCGGCATGACCGGCGGGATGAAATACGGCGACATCGCCCTCGGCGTCGAGTGCGCCCTGCCCGTGGGAGCCGCGCTGATTCGCCGCACAGGCCGGGTATCGCGCCTCGTCGCGTGGCTGCGCGCGGCGTTCGCACGCCGAAACTAAAGAACCGCGGGGGCGGGCGCGCCACGACCCGGAAAGGAGGGTCGGGACACGGTTGCGGCGGCGCCCGCCCGCTTCGGCAACGGCCGATAGAATGCGGGGCATGAACGCGCCGCTGACGCTGGTCATCGCCAACAAGAATTACTCGTCCTGGTCCATGCGCCCCTGGGTGTTGATGCGCGGACTGAATCTGCCGTTCCGCGAACGGCTGATGAAGTTTCATTCCCAGGACTGGAGCGACAACGTCGGCCGGCTCTCGCCCACGCGAATGGTTCCCGTCCTTTGGGAAGGCGAACCCGGCGAAGGCTTTGTGACCTGGGACACGCTTGCCATCGCCGAGCGGCTGCATGAGCTTTTCCCCGCCGGCGGCGTGTGGCCTCCCGATGCGCTGGACCGCGCCCGCGCTCGTTCGCTATGCGCGGAATTCCACGCCGGCTTCCGCGCGTTCCGCGGCGCGATGCCGATGAATATCCGCAGCCGCTATCCCGGCATGGGCATGAACGAAGCCGTGGCCAAGGACATCGCGCGCATCAACGCCAATTGGTCCGCGGCGAAACGGCCATTCCTGTTCGGCAGATTTTGCGCGGCTGATGCCTTCTACGCGCCCGTGGCGACACGCTTCGTGACTTACGGGGTCGAGCTGGAGGGCGCGGCCCGCGAATATCAGCAGGCGCTCCTTGATTCTCCGGGCGTCAGGGCCTGGAGCGCGGATGCGGTAAAGGAAACCGAATTCGTCGCCGAGGACGAACCCTACGCGGCAGCGCCCCGCGACGCATCTTCCTAGTTCATGGCGGGTTTCATCGAGAGGCACGCCCTCTGGAGCGACGAGCAGCGCCGGCTCGCCGGCGAACTCGGCGCCCGCATCCGCAGCGCGAACCTGCGCCTGATCCGTCTCGCCTGGGCCGATCCGCACGGCGCCTCACGCGCCAAGGCCGTCACGGTGCCGGTGTTCCTGGAGACGCTGGAGAACGGCTACAACATCAACGTCGCCACCACCACGCTCGATTCTGCGGGCGGGCGCGTATTCGCTTCGTTCACCCGCGGCGGCGGCATGGGGCTGGAGGAGATGACCGGTTCGCCCAATCTCACCATTGTCCCCGACCCGGCAACTTTCCGCGTACTGCCCTGGACGGCGGGGGTCGGCTGGATCCTCTGCGACGAATACTTCAACAGCGGCGTGCCGTTCCATTTTTCCCCGCGCCAGCTGCTGAAGAAGCTGCTGCGCGAGCTGCACGGCAAGGGCTACGGCCTGCGCATCGGGCTGGAAGTCGAGTGGTACCTGGCGCGCGTGGCGGAGGAATCGCTGAACGACGAACACGTCGGCGTCCCTGGCCTGCGCGGCCGGCCGATCCGCACCAGCCCGGCCGAACCGGGCTATTCGTACCACTCCGAAACCAACATGGACCTGATGCAGCCGGTGCTGGGCGCGCTGGCTCAAACCTACGAAGCGCTCGGCCTGCCGCTGCGCTCCATCGAAAACGAGTGGGGTCCGGGCCAGGTGGAGTGCACGTTCTCCGCGCAGGACGCGCTGCGGGCGGCGGATGACCTGCTTCTCTTCAGGACGGCGACGCGGCAGGTCTGCCGGCGGCTGGGCCATTTCGCAACCTTCATGGCGCGCCCGGCGCTGAAGGGCTACTACGCAAGCGGCTGGCACCTGCACCAGTCGCTGGTGGACGCCAACACCGGCGAGAACCGGTTCATGCCTGCTTCGGGAAAGGAACCGCTTTCCGAACTCGGCCGCGCCTACCTTGGCGGATTGCTGGCGAATGCGGTGGCTGCGACGGTGTTTGCCACGCCGACGGTGAATGGCTACCGGCGCTTCAAGCCGAACTCGCTGGCGCCCGACCGCGCGGGCTGGGCT
>CAZPNH010000204.1:0-4839 GCA_964587635.1 uncultured Bordetella sp. | reverse complement strand
AGGAAATGGTGGCGAATCCCAGATTCGAACTGGGGACAAACGGATTATGATTCCGCTGCTCTAACCAGCTGAGCTAATTCGCCCCGGTGAAGGGGGCGGATTTTCGCCCAAAAGCGGCTTCGAGTCAAAGAGTTGACAAAGGCTTGGGAGTAGACCCGCGTGAGCACGCAAAGCGCGTTCGAAGTGGCGATCGTCGGCGGCGCGGTGATTGGCGCCGCGACGGCGCGCGCGCTGGGTTGCGGCTCGCGCGGGGCAGGCGTGGCGCTGATCTCGCAGGAGCCGCGGCCTCCCGCCGTGGATGCCGCGGGCAGCGCGGCGTTTGATTCACGCGTCTACGCCATCAGCCCGGCGAACGCCGCGTTCCTTGCGCAAATCGGCGCCTGGCGCGCGATTCCGGATGCCTGCAAGACGCCGGTGCGCGCCATGCGCGTGCATGGCGACGACGGCGAATCGCGGATCGAGTTCGATGCCTACCGCGGCGGCTGCGGCGAGCTCGCCTGGATCGTCGAGGACCGCTGGCTGCAGGATTCGCTCTGGCGCGGGCTGGAGGGCCAGCAGGGGTTGTCGTTTTTCCCGGCCGCCCGCGTGCAGGAACTGGAATGTTCCGAAGCCACGGCCAGCCTGCTGCTCGCGGACGGCCGCAAACTGGCCGCGCAGCTCGTGGTCGGCGCCGACGGCGCGCGCTCGTTCGTGCGCGCGCGCGCGGGCATCCCGTGCGAGGAGCAGGACTACGCGCAGACGGCGGTGGTGGCGAATTTCGCCTGCGGCCGGCCGCATCGCAACGTCGCTTTTCAGTGGTTTCTCGGCGGCGCGGTGCTCGCGCTGCTGCCGCTGCCCGGCGATCATGTGTCGATGGTGTGGTCCGCGGATGATGCCGCAGCATCGCGCCTGCTGGCGCTCGATGCCGACGCGCTGGCGAAGGAAGTCGCCGATGCGTCGCGGCACGCCCTGGGCGAGCTCGCGCTGGTGACGCCGCAGCGCGGTTTTCCGCTGCAGCGGCTCGCCGCCCGCCGCCTCATCGCGCCGCGCATCGCACTGGCGGGAGATGCGGCGCATGTGATCCACCCGCTCGCCGGGCAGGGCGCCAACCTGGGATTGCAGGATGCGCGCCTGCTCGCCGCCGCGATCGATGGCCGCGCGCCGGGCCGCGATCCCGGCGACGTACGGCTGCTGCGCCGGTACGAGCGGTCGCGCGCGGAGGATATACTGGCCATGCGCGCCGCCGTGCACGGGCTGTTCCGCCTGTTCGGCGCGCGGGGAGAGGGCGTTGCGCGGCTGCGCAACGCGGGATTGAACCTTGCGGACCGGATGCCGGTCCTAAAGAACCTGTTGATGCGTCACGCTATGGGCTGATACCAATGATGCGTATTCTTTTCCCTGTTCTCGCCGCCATCCTGTTTTCGCTGCCGGCGTTCGCCGACGAGGCGCAGATCCGCCAGGCGATCGAGGCCAAGCTCAGCGGCGTCAAGGTGGACGGGGTGCAGGCAACGCCGGTGCCGGGGATATTCGAGGTGCGTTTCCAGTCGCGCGACGGCCCGCAGATCGTCTACACAGACGCGCTCGGCACCTATCTCTTCAGCGGCAGCCTGATCGAGGTGAAGAGCGGCCGCGACCTCACCGAGGAGCGGCTGCAGAAACTCACCAGCGTCGAATTCAGTTCGCTGCCGCTCGATCTCGCCGTCAAGATCCAGCGCGGCAACGGCAAGCGCACGCTGGCGATGTTTTCGGACCCGTACTGTCCCTACTGCCGGCGGCTGGAGCAGGCCTTGCTACAGCTGGATGACATCACCATCTACGTGTTCATGTTTCCGGTGATCCGGCCCGACGCCGCCGATCAATCGCGCGCAGTGTGGTGCTCCAAGGACCGCGCCAAGGCCTGGCTCGACCTCGCGGCGGCGGACAAGCCCAAAGTCCCGACGGCCGCACCGACGTGCGCCAATCCGATCGACAAGGTGCTCGAACTCGGGCGTTCGCTGCGCATCAGCGGGACCCCCACGCTGTTTTTCGCCAATGGCGAGCGCGCGGGTGGCGGGATGGAACTGGCCGCGCTGCGCGCGAAGCTGGACGAGGTCGCGAAGCAGAAGAAATAATCTAGGGCCCGGGCGGCGGCGCGTCGCGCGGCCAGAGTATCCACAGCCTGCCCTGCTGGCGCATGCGTCCCGCGAGCGCGCCGGCTTCGCTGCCGGTTCCCCAGTAGAAGTCCGCGCGCGCCGCGCCGCGGATTGCGCCGCCGGTGTCCTGCGCTGCCATGAGCCGCTGCAGCGGCTGCTGCGAAAGCGGCATGGTGGTGGCGAGAAACACGGGCGCGCCCAACGGCACCGAGCGCGCATCCACCGCGAGGCTGTAGCCCGCGGTGAGCGGCGCGCCGAGGGCGCCGATGGGTCCATCCGCACCGCCGGGCGCGGCCGGCAATTCGCGGAAGAACACATAGCTCGGATTGAAATCCAGCGCTTCGCGCAGCTTGCGTGGATTGGCGGCAGCCCAGGCCTTGATGCCCTGCATCGAGGCTTGGTCGAGCGCCATTTCGCGGCGCTCCACGAGAAAACGGCCGATGGAGCGGTAGGGATGGCCGTTCTGGTCGGCATAGCCCAGGTGCAGGCGTCCGCCGGAAGAAAATTCGATCCAGCCCGAGCCCTGGATCTGCAGGAACAGCAGTTCGACCGGGTCCTCGACCCAGGCCAGCACCGGCGCGCGAATCTTGCTGCCGCTCTCGATTTCAGCGCGAGTCCAGTACGGGATCAGGCGATTGCCTTCGATCCGTCCGCGCAACCGCAGGCCTTTGAGTTCCGGATTCGTGCTTTCCAGGTCCACCACCACCAGGTCTTCGGGCGCGGCGTACAGCGGATACCGGAAGCGGTCGCTGCGCGTCCGGCTGCCCTGCAGGATCGGTTCGTAGTAGCCGGTGATCATGCCTTCGGCCGCGCCCTCCGCCGGCACCACGGCCCAGGCCGTGAAGGTCGCCTCGACGAAGCGCCGCGCCGCGTTCTCGTCGTTCGCTGGAACCGCGGTCGCGGCGTCGCAGGCGCGGCGCAGCGGACTCGACGCCGCGATCCAGGGGCAACCGGCGGCGAAGGCGCGCAAACCCGGCGCAAGTTCCGCGTCCTGCCAGCCCGGCACCGCGGCGAACGGCGTCTGCAGGTACCGGGCGTCGGCGGGCATAGTGGGCGGAACTGCGGGCAGGACGGCAGGCAGCGCCTGCGGCGGAACCTGAGCGCAACCGGCAGCGATTAGAATCGCCACGGGCAGGAACAACCGGGCGGGCGAAAAGGCGCGGATCATGTGGGTGGTTTATCTCGAGATGGGCGTGGCGCTGGCGCTGCTGATTCTAATCGTCTGGTGGACCTGGCCGGCGAAGCGGCCGGACGAAGCGCCGAAGGACGACGGCAAGCCATGAGCGAGGCGGACCGGCCGGAGTCCGCGCGGGCGCGCGCGCATCACCTGCTTACCCGCGAAGAAGGCGGGGGCCTGGTCGGCCAGGCGACGCGCACCGGGCTGGTCCTGCTGATCGTCCTGAGCGTCACCACGGCGATCCTGAAATCGGTGCCGCGCATCGGGCGCGAGCACGGCGACCTGCTCGACCTCATCCTGCTGCTGACCTCGGTGGGCTTCGCCGCCGAATACATCGTGCGCGTGTGGATCGCGCCGGACAATCCCGGCGCGGCGGCCGCCGGGCGCGAACGCATGCGCTACCTGTTCTCGCTGCCGGGGCTGGTGGATCTCGTGGCGGCGGTTCCGTTCGCGCTGGCGCCGCATTTCGGGCTCAACCTCGACTGGCTCGACATCGTGCCCATTTTCAAGCTGCTGCGGCATACCGCGGCGTTCCAGTTCATGGTCGAGGCGGTCTACAGCGAGCGCCGCGTGCTGTTCAGCGCCGCGGTGCTGATGCTGGCGCTGCTCGTGTTCCAGTCGAGCCTGGTCTACTACTTCGAGCGCGACGCGCAGCCGGACAAGTACGGCAGCATCCCCGCGGCGATGTGGTGGGGCATCGTGACGCTCACCACGGTCGGCTACGGCGACGTCACGCCGGTGACGTTGTGGGGCAAGCTCGCGGGCGGGCTCACGGCGGTGATGGGCGTCTGCATGTTCGCGATTCCCGTGGGCATCATCGCCTCGGCCTTCATCGAGGCGGTGCGGCGGCGCGAGTTCGTCGACACCTGGAACCTGGTCGCGAAGGTGCCGCTGTTCCGCAACCTCGACGCGGCGCGCATCGCCGCGGTGGCCGGCGTGCTGCGCGCGCGGCGGGCGGAGCGCGGCGAGCGCCTGATCCGCAAGGGCGACCAGGCCGACTCGATGTACTTCATCGTCTCGGGCGAGGTCGAGATCGATCAGGAGAACCAGGCGCCGCGCGGGCGGCTGGGCGCGGGCGATTTCTTCGGCGAAATCGCGCTCATCGCGGAGCGCGCGCGTACCGCGACGATTACCGCGCTCGCGCCCTGCAAGCTGCTGGTGCTGCACAAGGACGATTTCGAGAGCTTCATGAACGCGCACCCGGACCTGCGCGACGCCGTGCGCGTGGCCGCCAGGCGGCGCCTGGAGGAAATCGGCGGCGGGTGAGGGCGCGTCAGCGCGGCGCGGCGCGCAGCGCCGTGATCGCATCCAGCGTCTTGCGCGCCTCGGGCAGCGTCGGTCCGGCGAGCGCCACCGCGGCGCGCGCGGCTTTTTCCGCATCCGCCAGGCGGCCGAGCGTCGCCAGCACGTTGGCGAGGTTGTTGAACGCGATCGCCGATTGCGGATGCGCTTCGCTGGCGCGGCGAAAGGCGCGCTCGGCGGCCGGCATGTCCTTCAGCGCGTACTCGACGTTGCCCAGGCCGATGAGGCCGACCAGGTCGTCCGGCCAGC
>CAZPNH010000203.1:0-4856 GCA_964587635.1 uncultured Bordetella sp. | reverse complement strand
GGAACTTGACGTTCTTGCGCAGGTTGAAGCGCCAGACATTGGGCGACACTTCCTTCCAGCTCGTCGCCAGCGAAGGCTCGGCCTGGAAGTTCTTGTCGTAGCGCACCAGGCCCTCGTAGACGTGCTGCAGGATGCCGTTGGTGGTGGCGTGGTTCTGCGAATGCGGGTCGAGGGTGATGACGTCGTTCTGCGCCGCCCACTTGAGCGTGACGGCGTGCCCGGGGGCGGCGGCCAGCGCGGCAACGGCCAGCGCAAGGGTCAGGAATCGCTTGAGTTGCATGGGTCCTCTCCTTTGGAGAATCTATAATACACAAGCTCCGGGAGGCAACCCCATGAAACTGACCCAGACCCAGCTCGATCGTTTCGACCGCGACGGCTACCTGTTCTTTCCGGCCCTGTTCCGGCCCGAGGAAATCAAGTCGCTGCTGGACGAGGTGCCCGCGCTGTACGCGCAGCGCCGCCCCGAGAACGTGCGCGAGAAGACCGGCGACGTGGTGCGCACCAATTTCGCCGCGCACCTGTACAGCGCGCCGTTCGCGCGGCTGGCGCGCCACCCGCGCATGGTCGAGCCGGTGAAGCAGGTGTTCGGCGAAGACGTCTACATGCACCAGTTCAAGATCAACGGCAAGCAGGCCTTCGACGGCGACGTCTGGCAGTGGCACCAGGATTACGGCACCTGGAAAAACGACGACCAGATGCCCGAGGCGCGCGCCATGAACGTGGCGATCTTCCTCGACGAGGTGAACGAGTTCAACGGCCCTCTCATGTTCATCCCCGGCAGCCACAAGGCCGGCGTGCTGGATGCGCAACACGACACGAGTACGACGAGTTATCCGCTCTGGACGATCAACAACGAGGTGATCACCAAACTGGTGGACCGCGGCGGCATCGTCGCGCCGAAAGGGCCGCCAGGGTCGATGATCCTGTTCCACGGCTGCCTGGTGCATGCCTCGACCTCCAACCTCTCGCCCTGGAACCGGGTGAGCGTCTACCTGTCGCTGTGCGCCGTGTCGAACCACATCCAGCGCTTCAAGCGGCCGGATTACATTGCGCACCGGGATTTCACGCCGATTCAATGCCTGCCGGACGATTGCCTGGTGAATAACTACGACGTTGCGCTGCCCTGGAAGGACCGCTTCTTTGAACCTCTACGCCAAGCTTCAAGATAGGGAACAGCAGGGCAAGCCGCTGCGCGTCGGCTTGATCGGCGCGGGCAAGTTCGCGGCCATGTACCTGGCGCAGGTGCCGCGCACGCCGGGTATCCGGCTGGCCGCGATCGCCGACCTGGCGCCGGCCAACGCGAAGGCGAACCTGGAGCGCATCGGCTGGAGCGCCGCGGCCATCGCGGCGACTTCGATATTCGAGGACTGGCAGAAGCTCGTGTCGAATCCCGAGATCGACATCGTCATCGAGGCGACCGGCAATCCGGTCGCAGCGGTGGAGCACATCCTGGGCGCGTTCCGCCACGGCAAGCATGTCATCAACGTGACGGTGGAGGCCGATGCATTCTGCGGCCCGGTGCTGGCGCAGAAGGCGAAGCAGGCGGGCGTGCTCTACAGCCTGGCTTATGGCGACCAGCCGGCGATCATCTGCGACCTGGTGGACTGGGCGCGCGCGGCGGGCTTCCCGGTGGTGGCGGCGGGACGCGGCCACAAGTGGCTGCCGCATTTCGCGCAGTCCACGCCCGAGACGGTGTGGGGCTACTACGGGCTCACGCCCGAGCAGGCGAAAGTCGGCGGCCTGAACCCGAAAATGTTCAATTCCTTCCTCGACGGCTCGAAGCCCGCGATCGAGACGAGCGCCGTGTGCAACGCGACCGGCCTCACAGCGGCGCCGGAAGGGTTGATGTATCCGCCGGGTTCCGTCGACGAGATTCCCTCGCTGATGCGGCCGAGAAACGAGGGCGGGGTGCTGCACCACAAGGGGCAGGTGGAAGTCATTTCTTCATTGCAGAGAGACGAAACCCCCATTCCCTACGACATCCGCTTCGGCGTCTGGGTGGTATTCGAAGGCGAGAGCGAATATATCCGCCGCTGCTTCTCCGAATACGGCGTGAAGACCGACCCCTCCGGGCGCTACGCCTGCATGTACAAGCGCTGGCACCTGATCGGGCTGGAGGTCGGCATCTCGGTGGCCTCGGTGGGCCTGCGCGGTGAAGCGACGGGCTGCGCCACCGGCTGGCGCGCCGACGCGGTGGCGACGGCGAAGAAAGATCTGCGGGCGGGAGAGATCCTCGACGGCGAGGGCGGCTACACGGTTGTCGGGCGGCTCATGCCGGCGGAGGCTTCGCTCGCCCGGGGCTGCCTGCCGCTCGGCCTCGCGCACGGCTGGAAAATGCTGCGGCCGGTGGCCGCGGGCCAGCCGCTCAGCTGGAGCGACGTGGCTTTCGACGCGAACGTGCCCGCGGTGAAGCTGCGCCGCGAGATGGAGAGCTCAGGCTCTTCAGGTAGTGATAAATCTCGGTATGGTCAGCCCCGGCAGGCAGCCGGCTGAGCGAAGTCATCCAGAGCTTCGCGGTGTTTTCCAGGTAAGGGGCTTTCACGCCGGCGTCGCGTGCGATGCCGGCCGCGATGCCGACGTCCTTGGTCATCAGGGCGTGCGCGAAGCCCGAAGCGAAGGCCTTCGTGAACACCTGCTGGGGGATCTTCCGCTCGGTGGTGCTGTTCTTTCCGGTCGAGGCGTTGATCACGTCGATCAGGGTCTTTGGGTCGAGGCCGAACTTCGTGCCGATCAGCAGCGCCTCCATGCCCGCCACGGTGCCCGCCGCGCCGAGGTAGTTGTTGAGCGCTTTGGTCGCGTGGCCAGAACCCAGGCTGCCGGTATGGAAGATGTCGCTGCCCATCGCCGAGAGCACGGGCCGCACTTTCTTCAGCAGCGCTGCGTCGCCGCCCACCATGAGCGCGAGCGTGCCGTCTGCCGCCTTCGCTTTCGCGCCGGAGACCGGGCTGTCCAGCATGTGGATGCCCTTCTTCTTCAGCAGCGCGCCCAGTGCGCGCGTGGTCGTGGGATCCGAGGAGCTCATGTCCACGACAATGGCGCCGCGCGCGAGGCCGGGCAGGGCGGCAAGCACCGCCTTGCGCACCGCCTTGCCGTCCGGAACCATGGTGATCAGGACCCGGGACTGCGCCGCTGCCTGTTGCGCGGTTTTGCAGTTTCCCGATCCGTTCACATCGTAGGAACGCACGTCAAAGCCGGCTTTGACGAGGTTCGCGGACATCAACCGGCCCATCATGCCGAGGCCGATGAAACCCACCCTCAAACGCCGCGCTCCTTGAACACTTCCTTGGCGGAGCGGAAACTTTCGACGGCCGCGGGCACGCCGCAGTAGATCGCCACCTGCAGGAACACTTCGCGGATTTCCTCTTTCGTGAGGCCGTTGTTGAGGGCGCCGTTGATGTGCAGCTTGAGTTCGTGCGTGCGGCCCAGCGCCGACAGCATCGCCAGGTTGAGCATGGAGCGCGTCTTGCGCTCCAGTCCCGGGCGGTTCCAGACGTCGTTCCAGCAATAGGTGTTGAGCAGCTCGGTGAACGGGCGGTTGAAATCGTCCGCCGCGGCCTGCGCCTTGTCGACGTATTCCGCGCCCAGCACTTCGCGGCGCGTCTTCAGGCCTGACTCATGCCGTTCTTTATGGGATCTTTTATCCAAAGGATTTACTCCGGAAAAAATCGAACAGGAAAAAATAAAATCAAGCCAGATCTTCGTAACGGATGCCCGCGCGGCGCAGCAGGCCGTCGAAGGCCATGCCGCCCGGCCGCGGGCCGGAGCGGAACGGCAGCGTGCGCACCGGGGTTTCCTCCAGCACCTGCTGCGTGATGGGCAGGTTGTCGCCGGCCATGGCGTCGGTGGCGGCCTGGATTTCGCAGGCGCGCTGCAGCGTCCAGTAGGTGGTGAAGGCCTCTGGAATGCTCGGGCAGGCCACCAGCAGGCCGTGGTTGCGCAGGATCAGGATGGACTTCTGCCCGAGGCTCTTCACCAGGCGCGACTGCTCCGCGGTGTCCGTGGTGACGCCTTCGAACTCGTGGTAGGCGACTTCGCCGTGCAGGATGGCGCTGTAGAAGTTGTCGTAGCGCAGGCCTTCCTTCTTGCAGGACACCGCGCTGCCGGCGGTGGAATGCGTGTGGATCACGCAGTGCGCGTTGTCGCGCGCCTGGTGGATGGCGCTGTGGATGATGAAGCCCGCGCGGTTGACCGGGAATTTCGAGCCGTCCATGGTCTCGCCGGCGATGTTCACCTTGACCAGGTTGGAGGCGGTGACCTCGCTGTACCAGAGGCCGTAGGGATTGATGAGGTAGTGGTGCTCCGGGCCGGGCACGCGCGCGGTGAGGTGGTTGTAGATCAGCTCGGTCCAGCCCAGCCAGTCGAAGGCGCGGTAGAGGGCGGCCAGTTCCAGCCGCACCTGCCATTCCTCGGCGCTCACGCCGGCGGGTTTCAGGCGCAGTACTTTTTCGCTCAGGTCCATGTGTGGTTCCTCCAAATGCAAAGTGCGGGCCACGGGCCCGCACTTTTTACATTATCACAACGGGACGGATTATTTGCCCATCACGTCCCCGAACCGCACCCACTCCTTGCCGTCGAACTTGATGAGCTGCACGGATTCGATCGGCGCGAAGTCGGACGCGCTGGTGTTGATCTTGACGCCCGGCAGCATGGTCTCGACGCGGAAATCCTTGAGGCTGGCGGCCTGCTTCATGACGTTCTCGCGCGTCAGGTTGTCGCCGCACTGCTTGAGGACCTGCACCAGCGAGGCCGCAGCCGTGTAGCCACAGGTGTTGGATGCATCCTTGAGGTCGCCGTCCGGGTAGTACTTGCCCATGAACTCCTTCCAGGCCATGACCTCCGGGTCTGTCACCCACTGC
>CAZPNH010000202.1:0-4862 GCA_964587635.1 uncultured Bordetella sp. | reverse complement strand
GCCCGGATCGTCCTTGCCCCAGCTGTCGCTGAATTCATAGGCCAGTCCCTCGGCCCTGAAATAGCCCTTTTCCTCGGCGACCCATTCCTGCAGCCGGAAATGCGGAGCGATCCTGAACATGGCGCTTTCTCCTCGGTTTTGGGAGTATAAAGGGTATGAAAATCCACTTCCAGAAAGACACCCCATGAGCATTTCCATGCACCAGGCGAGCGCGCAGCGCTTCACCGCCATGCTTAAGAACCTCTCCGCGATCCTGGACAAGGCCAAAGCGCACGCCGGGTCCAAGAAGCTCGACGAACTGGTGCTGACCTCGGCGCGCCTGTTCCCGGACATGCTCGCGCTCACCAGCCAGGTGCAGATCGCCTGCGATTCGGCCAAGGGCGCGGTGGCGCGCCTGTCGGGCGTGGAGGCGCCGAAGCACGAGGACACCGAGAAAACATTCGACGAGCTGAAGGCGCGCATCGCCAAGACGCTCGCGTTCATCGCCACGGTGAAGCCGGCGCAGATCGACGGCACGGAGGACAAGGAAGTGGTGCTGAAAATCGGCGGCCAGAACGTGCCGTTCAAGGGCGCGCAGTACCTGATGGGGTATGCGTGGCCGAATTTCTATTTCCATTGCGCCATGACCTACGGCATCCTGCGCCACAACGGCATCGAGCTCGGCAAGCGGGATTTCCTCGGTAACCCTTAGATACAAGTTGTTACCGGTCAGGGGTCAACTTCCCCCGGCGGCGCGCGTCATACGGACATGCACGCCAAAGGAGGCAAGTCATGAACCTGAACCTGAACCTGAACCTGAACCTGAAAAAGAGTCTGTTGGCACTGGCCGTAGTCGCGGCTGCCGCGGCGACGCCGGCCATGGCGAGAGTCACCGTGGGCATCGGTGTCGCGGCTCCGTATCCGGCGGTGTATCCGTACGCGGCGCCCGTGCCCGTGTATCCCTACGCGGTGCCGCCGGGACCGGGCTACTGGGTCTGGGCGGGCAACCGCTACGTGTGGATGCGCGGCTACCGCCAGCACTATGCCTACGGTCCGCGGCACCCCTACGGGCACTACCGCTGAGTTCATCCTGACGCAGCAACGGGGCCGCAACGCAGTGCCGTGCGGCCCTTTTCTTTTTCGGGGCTAGACTAGGCGCGTGCGTCTCGTCATCGCCCAGATGAAGCACGAAACCAACACCTTCTCGCCGGTGCCGACGCCGCTCGCGCGCTTCGCGCACGGGCGCCCGCTGCCGTCCGAAGGGCGCGAGGTGTACGACGCGTACAAGGGCACCGGCACCGCCATCGGCGCGTTCATCGATCTCGCCGACAGGGCGGGCGCGGATGCCGTCTATCCGATCGCGGGCAACGCGGCGCCCAGCGCGCCGGTGGAGGATGCGGCCTACGAGGCGATGGCGGGGCGCATCGTCGACGCGGTGGCGAAGGGCTGCGACGCGGTGCTGCTCGACCTGCACGGCGCGATGGTGACGCGGACCTACGACGACGGCGAAGGCGAGCTGCTCGGCCGCATCCGCAACATCGCGCCCGGCGTGCCGATCGGCGTCGCGCTCGACATGCACACCAACCTGTTCCCGGCAATGGGCCGGCTGGCGACGGCGATCGCCGGCTACCAGACCTACCCGCACGTGGACATGTACGAGACCGGGATGCGCGCGGCCAGGCCGATATTTTCAATGTTGCAGGGAAAATCGAGACCCGTTCTCGCGTTCGGGCACCGGCCGATGCTGCCGCACGTGATGCGCCAGTCCAGCCTCGACTCTCCCAACAAGGAAATCCAATCGCGCGCGCGGGAGATGGAACGCCAGGGCGCTTTGTGCGCCAGCTTCTTCGTCGGTTTCCCGCATGCGGATATTCCCTATGCGGGCTCTTCGGCGGTCGTCGTGACCGACGGCGACCCGGCGAAGGCGCAGGCGCTGAGCGACGAACTGCTCGACATGGCGTGGAAGGCGCGCGAGCAGTTCGTCTACAGGATCGAGCCGCTGCAGCAGTCGCTGCGGCGCGCGCAGGACATGGGCGCGCGCCCGGTGATGCTGCTCGATCACTACGACAACTGCGCCTCCGGCGGCAGCATGGACACCATGGCGGTGCTGGGCGCCATCCTCGACGCCGGCCTGGAGGACGTCGCCGCGTTCGCCATCTGCGACCCGCAGGCAGTCGAGCAGATGAAGCGCGCGGGCGAGGGCGCGCGCGTCACCCTCCCGCTGGGCGGCAAGATGGACATGCCGGCGATCGGCCTCAAGGGCAAGCCGCGCAGCGTGACCGGCAACGTGCGGCGCATCACCAACGGCATCTACCGCAACGAGGGCCCGATGGCGCGCGGCGAGCTGGCCGACATGGGCCCCTCGGCCGTGCTAGATACCGGAAAGGTGGAGATCGCGGTGATCTCGCGCCACGTCGAGCCGCACGACATCGGTTCGTTCCGCGCGCTCGGCATCAACCCGGCGAGCAAGCGCTACGTCATGCTGAAAAGCCGCGTCCACTGGCGCGCGGGCCTGGGCCCGCTCGCCAGAGCGGTGGTCGAATGCGCGGGCGAAGGCGTCTGCACGTCGGATTATTCACAGCTGAAATTCGCCCGCCTGCGGCGGCCGGTGTATCCGCTCGATCCCGAAACCCGGCCGTCCGTCTGAAGCCCCTGGCAAAAGTCACGATTGCTGCGGCGCTCGTGACGAATCCCCGCTTTTGCCGCGGAAACTAAGTCACGGCGGCGCGCAAAAAATCCGACCTTCGCCGGCCGCAGGCGTACAAAAGAGTCATGCGAACTCCACAAGGAGCGGTCATGAACAACATGAAAAAACTGGCATGCGCGGGTTCTGCGGTACTGGCCCTGTCCGGCTGCGCAAGCACGCAACTCGCCGGCCGGGCCGGCGCGGATGCGGCCCCGGCGACGGTCGCCGAGGTGCAGGTGCTGCGGCCGACTCAGAACTACAGCAACCTGGGCGGCTACCGGTTCCGCCGGTTCGCGGTGACTACGCTGTAGCGCGGCTTAGCGCGCGGGCGGCGGCGGAGGCGTGCCGGGAGGCGGCGGAGGAATGTTGCTCGCCCCAGGAGGCGGCGGCGCGCCGTAGTTCGGCGGCGGCGGAGGCGGCGGCGCGTAATAGGTCGCGGCCGGCGCCGGACGCACCGGCGCGCGGCCGTACGACGGCACCTGATGGCCTTTTGCGTACATGCATTGCGTATAACCGATGTCGTAGCGCTGCTGCAGGGTGTATCCGGAGCTGTTCCCGGCGCCAGCGCCCGCCACGCCGCCGACCAGCAATCCGGTGCCCGCACCCGCGGCCACGCTGCCGCGTCCGCCGACGATCGCGCCTGCAAGCGCGCCGACCGCGGTGCCGACCACGGCGCTCTTTACCGCGCTGTCTGTCTGTGCCTGCTCGGCCGTCCTGCCGCCGACCTGGTTGTCGGCGAATTGCCGGCAATCCATGTCGTCGGCGCGGAACTGGTCGAAACTCTTCCCGTTGCCCGGCAGCACCATCACGCTGGGCCCCGTCGGCATCGACACGCACGAGGCGAGCAGGGGAACGGCGACTACTGCAGCGATTGAAAGGCGCATTGCGTCAGCCTCCTTGCGGCTGCGGAGCGACCTGCTGCCAGCCCGACGCGCAATCCTTCACGTACGGGTAGTAGGCGCGCGAAGCGGGGCAGTAGTACCAGAAGCCCTGCGTCTGCGGAGCGGGCGCCAACTGCTGCTGGGGCTGCTCGACGTAGACCGGCTGCTGCACGACGACCGGCTGCGGGTAGTAGGGCGGGTAGTAGTAGGGATACGGACGGTAGTAGTAGGGGTAGGTGCTCGCGATCACGGCGCCGCCGACCAGCGCGCCGGCCACGAACGGGGCGCCGAAATAATATCCCCGGCCCCAGGCGTAGGCCGATTCCGTCGCCATGGTGCCCGCCAGCAACACTGCGGCTACAACAGCCGTTTTTTTCATGGATTTCATGTGTATTTGCCTCCTGTCATCCGCTTGCGTCACCTTCTCGGACACTGAGCATAGCCCCGCTGTTCTGGTGCGTGCGGACTATTTGGTAATGAAGTGTTTCAAGTTGTAACCGCCGGCGTATCCTGCCTACTTTACCCGAGGGAGGAGTCCCATGAAACCGGAATTTACGCTGTTGTTGTGGGCCGTATTGCTGACGGTGGTGCAAGCCGTCGTGGCGGCGCAGGGCGCCATGATGCAGGTCGGTTTGCCGATGCTTGCCGGGAACCGCGAAGGCATGCCCGAGATCCGGGGCTGGGCCGGGCGCGCGGCGCGGGCGCACCGGAACATGCTCGAGAACCTGGTGCTGTTCGCCGCCCTGGTGCTGGTGGCGGTGGTTGCCGGCAAGACCAACGGCACGACGCTGCTCGGCGCGCAAATCTTTTTCTGGGCGCGGCTGGCCTACGCCGGCATCTACCTCGCCGGCATCCCCTGGCTGCGCACGGGCGTATGGGCGCTGTCCGTGGTCGGCCTGGCGATGATCTTCGTGCAGCTTTTTTAAGGTAAATTCAAGGGCATGGCCGGAGATTTCACTCTAGACCTGAGCCTTCAGGTCGGCAAGTACGACGTCCAGAAGCTGCTCGGCAAAGGGGCCACCGGGACGGTATATCTTGCCAAGGATACGTTCTCGGGCAAGGAGGTGGCGCTCAAGACCATCGAGCCCGAAGTGTTCCGCGACCCGGAATTCGGCTCGGTCTACCGGGTCCAGTTCCTCAACGAGGCCTCGCTCGCCGGCAAGCTGCGCCACCCGCACATCGTCGCCATCCTCGACGCGGTGGTGGAGGAAAACTCCGGCTACATCGCCATGGAAATCGTCAGCGGCGGCGACCTGGCGCAATACGTCCAGCCCGACAAGCTGCTTCCGGTGGAGGACGTGCTGCAGATCGGCTTC
>CAZPNH010000201.1:0-4879 GCA_964587635.1 uncultured Bordetella sp. | reverse complement strand
TGTCTCCAGTACCGGGATGCTGATAAATTCCGGGACGATCAGCGCGACGGCGACGGTGACGACGCCTGGTTATAACACCGCCGATGCGTACGGGGTCTACGTCAACAACGACTTCGATGGCACGTTCATCAATACGTCCACGGGGGAAATCAGTGCAGTTGCGCAGGGGGACGAGGCCACTGCCTATGGCGTGTACGTCAACGGTAGTCTGAACGGGAGCTTCGCTAACGACGGGTCGATCAGCGCGAAGGCAATTGCCTCCAACGACGCCTATGCATACGGCGTCTATATCAATGGCAGCGTCAACGGTAGCTTCGCCAACCGCGGCACGATCGCCGCGACGGCGACCTCCTCCGGCTCAGGCTACGGTTACGCCAGCGCGAAAGGCGTTTATATCAATGGTGACGTGTCCGGTACGTTCGTCAACAGCGGCACGATCTCGGGGACAGCGAGCGCTCTGGGCGCCGTGACCGAGGGCTATGCGCTTGCCTACGGCGTCTACACCAGTGGCGTTTCCGGCGCGTTCACGAACTCGGGAATGATCACCGCGTCGGCGACGGCGAAGAGTTACGCGTACGCGTACGGCGTGTACGTCGCTGGCAATATGTCGGGAACGTTTACCAACAGCGGCACGATCAGTGCATCGGCGAATGGAGGCACGGGCGGAGCAGCCTACGGCGCGTACGTCTCCACGCTCGATGGAACCCTGAACAACTCCGGCACGATCAGCGCGAAGGGCCTGGGTGCGGTGTCCGACAGCAGCGTGTATTCCGTGTATGCCAGCAGTGGCGCCGGCACGGTGAACAACCTCGCGGGCGGGCTTCTGGACGGGCAGGTCTATCTAGGCGGGTCGATCAGCCTCAACAACGCCGGCACCATCGATACGCGGATGCAGGCGAGTTCGGTCGGGGGCAACTACACGCAGAGCGCCACGGGCGTACTCAGGATCGGCGCGATGAGCAACGCCACGCATGGCGCCATGAACGTGACCGGCACGGCGAACCTCGCGGCCGGCACCGGCATTGAGGTGAACGGCGCGACGGGCAACACGCTGGCGGCGGGAACAGTCTCCAGCGTAATCACGTCGGGCGGGCTTACCATGTCGGGCGTCACGGTGACCAAGAACATCCTGTCACTGAACTACACGGCGGTGGCGAATGGCAACAACGTCGACCTTGTCGCGACGCCAACCGGCCTGACCACGGTCACTGCCGCGGTTTCCGGAGGCGCCGGCGCGAGCGTCGGCGGTGTGCTCGACAGCCTGCTCGCGAACATCAATAATCAGCCGCAGCCGCTGCAGAACTTTTTATATTCCCTGGGCAGCCAGACGACGGCGCAGGGCGTGGCCGACAGCGTGCAGAAGATCCTCCCGCTGATCAACACCGGCGTGACGCAGGCCAACGTGGGCGCCTCGCAGGGCGTCAACAACGTGGTGGTGGCGCGCCTGGAAGACGGCCTGGGGCGCTCCGCGGGCGACAAATTCTATGGCGACCGCAAGGTCTGGCTGAAGCCGTTCGGCAGCTGGGCCAGCCAGGACAGCCGCAACGGCGTCGCGGGCTACGATGCCACGACCGCCGGCCTGGTCGCGGGCGTGGATGCCGATGCGGGCGACAACAACCGCTTCGGGGTCGCCTTCGGCTATGCGCGCAGCAGCATCGACGGCAACGCCAGCGCCGCGCCGCAGAACGCCAAGGTCAACAGCTACCAGCTGGTGTTCTACGGCGATCACCGCCTGAGCGCCGCCACCGATGTGAACTTCGAGGCCGGCATCGGCCTGCACGACAACAGCGGCCGGCGCACCATCAGCTTCGGCACCACCAACCTGCAGGCGCTCTCCAGCTATGGCAGCACGAGCGCCAACCTCGGCGCGGGCATTGCGCATACCATCGCGTGGAACGAGGCCGCCACGTTCACACCGTCGCTGCGGGCCGACTACAGCTGGATTCGCAACGACAGCTACGTCGAAACCGGCGCCGGCGCGCTCAACCTCAACGCGGGCACCAGCAATTTCGCCAAATTCATCGTCGCCGCCGACGGCAAGTTCGTCAACACCATTTCGGACCGGTCGAAGCTGGTTGCCAACCTGGGGCTGGGCGTCGACCTGCTCAACGAGCGCGCCACCATCACCTCTGCGTTCGCGGGCGCGCCGACGGCAGCCTTCAGCACTCCGGGGATCAGGCCCGGCGCCCTGCTCTTGCGCGGCGGCGTGGGCATGACGTTCCGGACCGCGGAGGGCGTTGATGTCATGACGCGCTACGACCTGGAGGCGCGCTCGGGCTTCACCAACCAGACCGTTTCGGTCAACGCGCGCTGGTCGTTCTAGCCGGCGGCGCTTCTCGGCGCCGAGGCACCGGCGCTTGCGAGCTCGACGGTCGCCGAAATGGCCGCGCGTCTCACGCGCGGAGGTGCGCCGCATTACCTTCCTTCTTGGGCGCGCGCCATCACGCAATGACCGCGCTTGGCACAGCCGGGGCATTCATGTACGGCGACTCAAGGAGGTCGCATGCTCGAACGGACCGTATTTCTAGCTGCTGCGCTCGCGGCCGCGCTCGCCTGCGCCGGTGCCGCTGCGCAGTCATACCCGAATCGCGCGGTGACCCTGCTGGTCGGTTTCGCGCCCGGCGGCTCGACTGACCTGGCGGCACGCGCGCTCGCCGAAAAAATGAGCGGCGCGCTGGGTCAGCCAGTTGTCGTGCTGAACAAGCCTGGCGCGAGCGGCAACATTGCGGCGGACCTTGTCGCGCACGCGGCGCCCGACGGCTACACGCTGCTGATGGCGGCAACCTCGTTTGCGGCCGCGCCGGCGTTCTTCGATAAGCTGACGTGGGATCCGGTGAAGGACTTCGCTCCGGTTGCGCTCGTCGCGAGCGTGCCGATCGTCGTCGTGGTGAACGGGTCGTTGCCGGTGAAGACGCCGCGGGAGCTGATCGCCTATTCGAAAGCCAACGCCGGCAGGATCAACCTCGCCACTCCGGGCGCGGCCACGCTGACGGGCCTCTCCGGCGGGATGTTCGCGCGGGCGGCAGGCCTGGACTGGGTCACGGTGAACTACACGGGCGGTGCGCCGGCGATGCAGGATCTGCTCGGAGGCAGGGCGCAGGTCATGTTCGGGCAGATCCCGGACGTGATTGGCCAGTTGGGGGATGGTCGTTTGCGCGCGATCGCAGTGACGACGCCGACGCGCACCGCGATCCTGCCAGACGTGCCGACGCTCGCCGAGTCCGGTTTCCCGAGATTCTCCTTCTCCGGCTGGCAGGCGGTGCTCGGCACCGCGGGCATGCCGCCCGAGGTGGTCGCGCGGCTCAACCGCGGGATCGTCACGGCGATGTCGACGCAGGAGATGAAGGACCGCTTTCGCATAATCGGCGTGGACGCGTCTACCAGCACGCCAGGGGAACTCGGCGCCTACATTGCCGAGGAGGTGGCGAAGATCGGGCAGGTCGCCGCGACCGTCGGCGTGAAGGTCCACTGACGTCGGGCAGGCACGGGGGGCGGAAGATGGCGCGGCGAAGCGCCGTGGGGCACGGCATCGCGGCCCGCATTCCCTCGACAATCAATCAGAGCGGGCGCGGGCAGGCGCCGGACTTGAACGCGTCGTCCACCGCCTGCTTGACGGCTGGATCCTGGAAAATCTTCGACGGATCCTTCGATTTGGCCGCCGCCATCGCCTTGTCCACCATGCAGGTGCAGGAAGTTTCGGCCTTTGCGAGCAGGGGTCCAATATTCTGGAAAATCGAGTCCAGCGTCGGTGGCGGCTGGCCCGTGCTGATCTGAAACTGGCGCGCCTGCTCGGCGGAGCTGGCAACGATCCCCGCGGCGCAGCCGCTGACCATGAACTTGGCCATGAATTCCGGAGAGTTGGCGAATGCTTCGGTGACATTGCGCTGCAGGACTGCCTGCTTGGACTGCAGTTTCTTGCCGAGCTCCGAGTCGAAGAAAGCGACAAGCTGCCGGAGTTCTTCCTCCGAGAAGGTTTCAGCGTAGATCTTCCCGATGAAGGTTTCAAACTGGCGCATGTCGATTCGCTGCATGATGATGCGCGTCATGATGTCCCGCTTCATGCCGGGCGGCGCAAGACTTTCAATCGTGGATTGCATGTATTGCTCGAGGTGCAGCGTGCGCACGAGGCTCACGGCCGCGGCCATCTGGGCGGGCGACACCGCCACCGCGGCCTGGCGCGGGCTGGCGTCCTCGGCCAGGCTGGCGCCGGCGGCGCTGGAAAGAAGAAGGAAGGCGAGTACGGCTCTGAGCAGGTTCATGGCTTTTCTCTGCGTGATTTGCGGAAGGCGTCGACGCGGCGGTTGGGCTCGCCCGACTCGTAGGATTGCGCGAACTCGTCGATGCTCGCGCGGATGCTTTCGGCGAGCGGGGCTTCTTCCCACAGCTTGCACAGGCGCTTCTGCGCGCGCAGGGCGCCGTCGCTGCCGGCGAGGAGGGCGTCCAGCGCGGCATCGACCGCCGCGTCGAGATTCTGCAGGTCGACCATTTTTTCCACCAGGCCCCAGACCAGCGCCTCGCCCGCGTTGATGGTTTCGCCCGTCATCACCAGCCAGCGCGCGCGGCCGGCGCCGATGAGGCGCGGCAGCACCGCGGCTTCGACCACCGAGGGAATGCCCAGGCGCACTTCCGGCATGCCGAAGGCTGCCGTATGGGCGGCGATGCGCAGGTCGCAGCAGGCGGCGAGCTCCAGCCCCGCGCCCAGGCACCAGCCGTTGATGCGCGCGACCACCGGCAGCGGGCAGTCGCGCATCGCGGCGCAGGCTTCGTGGATCAGGCCGATGAATTCGCGCGCCGAGATCGGGTCGAGCGAGCCCAGCGCCTCCAGGTCGGCGCCGCCCACGAAGGCCTTGTCGCCCGCACCGGTGATCACCACGGCGCG
>CAZPNH010000200.1:0-4880 GCA_964587635.1 uncultured Bordetella sp. | reverse complement strand
CGACCCGGTCAAGGGCATGTACCTCGCCGACCGCTACATCAAGGGCGAGTGCCCGGTGTGCGGCACCAAGGACCAGTACGGCGACGCCTGCGAGAACTGCAGCTCGGTCTACCCGGCGACCGACCTGAAGAACCCCTACTCCACGCTCTCCGGCGCGAAACCGGTGCTGAGAACCTCCGACCATTTCTTCTTCAAGCTCTCCGACCCGAAGTGCAAGGACTTCATCCGCCAGTGGCTGGAAAAGCCCGGGCGGGTACAGCCCCAGGTGTTCAACAAGGCCGTGGAGTGGCTCGACGGTGAAGGCGACAAAGCGCTTGGCGACTGGGACATCTCCCGCGACCCGCCCTACTTCGGCATCCGCGTGCCGGACATCGCCGAGGAAAAATACCTCTACGTCTGGCTGGACGCGCCCATCGGCTACCTCGCCAGCCTCAAGAACTACTGCGCGAAGAAGAACCTGGACTTCGAGAAGCTGCTCAACGAATGCGAGCAGATCCATTTCATCGGCAAGGACATCATCTACTTCCACACCCTGTTCTGGCCCGCGATGCTGAAATTCGCCGGCGCCCCCTACAAGGAGCCGGACCACATCTACGTGCACGGCTTCATCGGCGTCTCGGGCGAAAAAATGTCCAAGTCGCGCGGCACCGGCATCGATCCGCTGAAATACCTGAACCTCGGCATGAACCCGGAATGGCTGCGCTACTACATCGCCGCCAAGCTCAATGCCGCCGTCGAGGACCTCGACTTCAATCCCGACGATTTTGTCGCTCGCGTGAACAGTGATCTCGTTGGCAAATACGTGAATATTGCGAGTCGCTGCGCCGGCTTTCTAAATAAGCATTTCGACGGAAAGCTCAGTGCGCCAGCACGGTCTTTGGAGGAAGGGGTCCGCGACGTTGCGGTTATAGGAGCAGTGGAAATCGAAGACGAAGTGAAGGAAGCTTACGAGGGACGTGAATTTGGTAAGGCACTTCGCCTAGTTATGCAGTATGCGGACCGCATCAATCAATACATCGACGAGAAAAAACCCTGGGATCTAGCCAAATCTCCAGACAAGCTCGAGGAACTGCGAACGGTTTGTAGTGTGGGATTGACGGGTTTCTATCGACTCACGATCTTCCTCAAACCAGTTCTGCCCGGTGTCGCGAAGGCAGTCGAAGATTTTTTTGGCACCCCGAACCTGCAATGGAATGACTTGGGAACAAAGCCAGCGCAGGTAGTTCGAGCGCAATCAATAAAGAAATATTCGCCTTTACTTTTCAGGGTCGAAGAGAAGCAGCTCGATGCGCTATTCGATGTCGAATCCGTGCCGCAGGTCACCGCGCCGCAGCGGCACGCGGAAAAACAGCAGCATGCAGCGAAGGAGCATTCCGTGAGCGAAGGCACCATTTCGATCGACGATTTCAACAAGCTCGATCTGCGCGTGGCGAAGATCGTCAAGGCCGAGCACGTGGAGGGCGCGGACAAGCTGCTCAAGCTCACGCTCGATCTCGGGGATTCCACGCGCACGGTGTTCGCCGGCATCAAATCGGCGTATGCGCCGGAGAAACTCGAAGGCCAGCTCGCGGTGGTGGTGGCGAACCTCGCGCCGCGCAAGATGAAATTCGGCGTCTCCGAGGGCATGGTGCTCGCGGCGTCGGGTGAAGGTCCGGGCATCTTCCTGATTTCCCCGGGCACGGGTGCCGCGCCTGGCATGCGTGTCAAATGATATTGATATTATAATGCCGTTGTAATATCCTTTTGGCGTTCACCCGAGGAACGCCGATGGAAAACAAGACTGCCCGGTTCACCGTCCTGCTCGATCCGCGCAAGAAGCGCCTGTTCGAGGAAATCTGCGCCGCGCAAGACCTGACCCCCTCGCAGGTGGTCAGGCAACTGATCCGCGAATACGTCATCGCCAACGCCGGCGACCGCGAGTTGCCGGCGTGGCTGCTGGCAGCGGCCAGCAAGAAAACCGCGACGGCCTGAGTCCGTGGCGCTCCACCCGTTCCGTCCGCGGTTGCTGGAGTGCCTGAAAAACTACGACCGCCACGCGCTAGCGGCCGACGTGGGCGCCGGCATCACGGTCGGCGTCATCGCGCTGCCCCTCGCCATGGCCTTTGCCATCGCCTCGGGCCTCAAGCCGGAGGCGGGACTGTTCACGGCGATCATTGCCGGATTTCTCATATCGGCGCTCGGCGGCTCGCGCGTGCAGATCGGCGGCCCGGCCGGCGCCTTCATCGTCATCGTCTACGGCATCGTGCAGCAGTACGGGTTGGCAAACCTGCTCGTCTCGACGGCGATGGCGGGCGTACTGCTCTTCGTTATGGGACTGACCCGCATCGGTTCGCTGATCCGCTACATTCCCGTGGCCATCGTCATCGGTTTCACCAACGGCATCGCAGTGCTGATCGGCCTTTCGCAATTGAAAGACCTTCTGGGCCTGCAGATCGCGAAAATGCCGGCGGACTTCTTCGGCGCGACGCGCGCCCTCGCCGGCGCCATCGAAACCGTGAGCGTGCCGACTGTCGTGCTGGGACTTGCCTCGCTGCTGCTGCTGGTCCTCTGGGGGATGCTCGGCCGCCTGCTGCCTTCCGTTCTGCCACCGGTGAATGCGCCGGGGCGGCGCGGCTTGGTCACCCGGGTGCCGTCAACGCTGGTGGTCCTCATCGCCGCCACCGCCGCCGCCGCGGCATTCGATCTGCCGGTAGAGACCATCGGCTCGCGCTTCGGGGGCATCCCGAGCGGGTTGCCGGCGTTCGCGCTGCCGGATTTGTCCTGGGACAACGCGCGCAACCTGATCGGACCCGCGGTCACCATCGCGCTGCTGGGCGCGGTCGAGTCGCTGCTATGCGCGCGGGTCGCCGACAGCATGATCGACGACCGCCACGATCCCAACCAGGAATTGATGGCCCAGGGCGTGGCGAACTTCGTCGTGCCGTTCTTCGGCGGCATGCCGGCAACCGGCACCATCGCCCGCACGTCGGCAAACGTGCGCAGCGGCGCGCGCACGCCCGTCTCAGGGATGGTGCATGCGCTCACCCTGCTTGCGGTGGTGCTGCTCGCCGCGCCACTCGCAGGACATGTGCCGCTGGCGGCACTCGCGGCGATCCTGCTGTTCGTCGCCTGGAACATGGGCGAATGGGGCGAATTCGCGCGCCTCAGGCAGTTCTCCACCCAGTACCGCACCATCATGGTGTCCACGTTCCTTCTCACGGTGATGGTCGATCTTACTGTCGCCGTGCAGATGGGTCTCGTGCTGGCGGCGCTCTTCTTCATCTACCGCATATCCACCCTCACCACGATCGAACCGGTCGGAGCGGAGGTGCCGCTGCCGGAGGGCGCGGCAGCCTACCGGATCTTCGGTTCGCTTTTCTTTGGCGCGGTCGGCAAGCTCGAGGCCCTCAGCGAGACCGGCGGCAGTGAGCCGCCGCCGCGCGTGCTGATCCTCGACCTGCACATGGTGATCAATCTCGACACGACCTGCCTGGACACCCTGGAGGCGCTGCACCGCAGCCTGGCCAAGCGCGGCGCGGCGCTGGTGCTCTGCGACGCGAACAATCAGCCGCTGTCGCTGATGCGCCGCAGCGGTTTCCTGGAAAAGCTGGGCAGGGAAAATCTGGTGCGGGACCTGCCGGCGGCGGTGAGCCGCGCCGAACTGCTGATCAGGGCTTGAGGTAGGCGAAGCCTTCGCGCTGCTGCAGCCGGGTGATCTCGGCGACGCCCGAGGGCACGAAGGTCGAGTAGGAAATGAACTGGTCGCGCGCGAGCTTGCGGTTGCGCAGCGTGATCTCGCAGACGTCGAACTGCACGCCGCGCTGGACCAGCTGCTCCACCAGGTCCTCGTACAGGTTGCCGTTCACGTCCTTCGCGCCCTTCATCATGAAGTCCACGCCGAGCGCATGCGAGACCACGACGATCTTCGCCTTCGGGTTGACCTCGAGATGGTTGTTGATGTTGCGCAGGCCGTTGGTCGCCTGCGGCAGGCCTTCGCTGAAGTGGTAGACGACCTTGTCGGGATCGGAGCCTGCGCCGCCCGAGCCGGCGCAGCCTGACAGCAGGACAACTGCGGCCAGGGCGGCAAGCGCCCCGGCGAGGAACCTGCTTGAGCGCACTTAGCGGCCGCCGCAGGCCGCCGGCATGGAGGCGTTCGGATAACCGCGGCAGGACCAGCCGACCTTGCCGCCTTCCAGCTTGGGCGTCACCGAAATCTCGATGGCGTTCTTCTCGTTCCAGCCGCGGATCGAGCCGTTGGCCTCGACGATCCACTTCAGTTCGCCGAGCTTGGCGTCGGTCCTGGAAGCGACCTTGAGGGTATTGCCGGCGCCCGTGAGGTTGCCCGCTTTTTCCGCCGCCGCGGCCACCTGCTGCTTGGGCGCCTCGGCGCCCGCGATCAGCGCCTGCGCCGCTTCCTTGGCCTCCGAGCCCGACATGCCGGGCAGGACCCACGCCACGGCGACGAATCCCAACAGGGCAAGTCCGGCAATGACGAGTAGTGCGGCGCGCATATCGTGTCCCTCGATGATTTCTTCGCGGCACTTTACCACGGCGGCGGGGCAGTTTCCGCGCGGACAAAAAGGCAAAATTCGGTCATGGACGTGACGCGGCACCTGCGGATTTCCGGACGCGTGCAGGGTGTCGGCTACCGGGAAGCGCTGCGCCGCGAGGCGCTGGCGAACCACGTGACCGGCTGGGTGAGGAACCGCCGCGACGGCAGCGTCGAAGCGGTCCTGCAGGGCGCGCCGGCGGCGGTCGACGCGGTGCTGGCCTGGGCGCGGCGCGCGCCGCCGGCGGCACGCGTCGCCGGCATCGACGCGCCAGCGGCCGAGGGCGAATTCGACCGACCCTACGGCGGCTTCGACAGCCTGCCCACGGCCTAGCTACCGCAAGTCTCGAAT
>CAZPNH010000199.1:0-4881 GCA_964587635.1 uncultured Bordetella sp. | reverse complement strand
TGTGGCTCGCTTTCTCGGCGTGCGGATGGCCGACGAGCGCGCCAGCTGGCGACTGCACTATGCGGGCGAGCGCGCCGCCGATGCCGTCGGGGTTGCGCGTGAATTGGACCGAGGAGGCATCCGCCAGAAATTCGCGCTGGCGCGAAATGCCGGCCTTGATGATGCGCCCGAAGAACACGCCGATATAGCCGATCGCGATCAATCCCGCGCCCAGCAGGAAGACCGGGGCGGAGCCTTTTTCGCTGCGCGAAGTTGCATTCCACAGTATGAGGCCCAGTATGGTCAGTACCAGGATGCCGCCGAGCACGCCCATCAAGCGCATGTTCAGCCGCATGTCGCCGTTCAGGATGTGGCTGAACTCGTGGCCGATCACGCCCTGCAGCTCGTCGCGCGTCAGCGCCTGCAGCGTGCCGCGCGTCACCGTGACGATCGAGTCGGAGACGTCGTAGCCCGCGGCGAAGGCGTTGATGCCCGCCTCGCCGTCCATCACGTAGACCGCCGGCACGCGCACGCCCGAGGCGATCGCCATCTCCTCGACCACGTTCAGCAGCCGCCGCTCGAGCGGGTCGGCGGTGTCCGGCGCGATGCGGCGCGCGCCCACCATCTCGGCTACGGCCTTGCCGCCGCTGCTGAGCTGCAGCATATGCCAGGCGCTGACCGCCAGGATCACGGCGGCCGCCGCGAGCGCGCCGGCGACATAAACGGAGGACGGCACCGCTTTCAGGTATGCCGCGCCGCCGGGGTGGTGCAGCTGCGGCGCGATGCCGGCGTACCAGTAGTAGAGCCCCGCCAGCACCAGGTCGACGGCCAGGATCACGCCCGCCACCGCGAGCAGGTACAGCAGCACCAGCACCCTGGTGTTGCGGCGCGCGAGCTGCTGGTTCTCGAAAAACGTCGCCAATTATTTGAAGGAAACTTTCGGCGCCTTGCGCTCTTCCGCGGACTCGGTGGACTCGAGCAGCGTCGCTGGCAGGAAACCGAACATGCCGGCGAACAGGGCTGCGGGGAAAACCTCGCGCCCGGTGTTGTATTCCATCACCGTGTCGTTGTAGGCCTGGCGCGCGAAGGCGATTTTATTTTCGGTGGACGTCAGCTCTTCCTGCACCTGCAGGATGTTCTGGTTGGCCTTCAGGTCGGGATAGGCCTCGAACACGGCCATCAGCTTGCCGAGCGCGCCGCCCAGCTGCCCCTCGGCCTGCGCCAGGCCCTGCATCGCCGCCGCATCGCCGGGCGCCGCGGCGGCCTTCTGCGCCGCGCCCATGGCGGCGCCGCGCGCGGCGGTCACCGCTTCCAGCGTTTCGCGTTCGTGCGTGATGTAGCCCTTCGCCGTCTCCACCAGGTTCGGGATCAGGTCGTAGCGGCGCTTCAGCTGCACGTCGATCTGCGCGAAGGAATTCTTGTAGCGGTTGCGCAGCGCCACCAGCCCGTTGTAGATCGAGACCGCCCAGACCGCGGCCGCCACGATCACCGCAAGAAAAATCCAGCCGCCCATGGTGTTCCCCCGAGGATGTGAGAGTGCCTCGGCTACTATAGCGTATGCGCGGCGCTCCCGGTCCGCATCTGTCCCGCCTTCTGCGCGCGGAGCCGCACGAGCTGCCCGCGCTCGCCTGGGCGTTCGCCTACTTCTTCCTGCTGCTCGCCGCCTATTACGTGCTGCGCCCGGTGCGCGACACCATGGCGGTGCAGACCGGCGCGGCCGGGCTGCAGTGGCTGTTCGCCGCCACTTTCCTCGCCATGCTCGCGCTGGTGCCGCTCTACGGCTGGCTGTGCGCGCGCCTGCCGCGCGCCCGCTTCCTGCCGCTGGTGTACGCCTTCTTCATCCTCAACCTGTTCTGCTTCTGGGGCGCGCTCGCGAGCGACGTGCCGACCGGACGCATCGCGCCGGTGTTCTTCGTCTGGCTGAGCGTGTTCAACCTGTTCGCCGTGTCGGTGTTCTGGAGCCTGATGGCGGACCTGTTCGACCAGGCGCAGGCGGCGCGCCTGTTCGGCGCCATCTCGGCGGGCGGCAGCTGCGGCGCCATCGCCGGGCCGGCGCTCACCGCCAGCGCCGCGGCGGCGCTGGGTACGGCGAGCCTGCTGCTGTGCGCCGCGCTGCTGCTGGCCTTCGCGCTGTACTTCAACCTGAAGCTGATCGCCTGGGGCAGAAAATATCCGCGCCAGGGCGAACCGCCCGCCGACGAGGCCATCGGCGGCTCCGTGCTGGCGGGCCTGCGCGCCGCGTTCTCCTCGCCCTACCTGCTCGGCATCTGCGCGTGGCTCTTCTGCTACACGGTGCTCTCCACCTCGCTCTACTTCCAGCAGATCGAGATCGTCGGCCGGGCGTTTCCCGAAGCGATCGAGCGCACGCGCTTTTTCGCCGTCACCGACCTGGCGGTCAATTCGATCGCGCTCATCGTGCAGCTCACGCTGACCGCGCGCCTTGCCGCGCTGCTCGGCACCGGCTGGATGCTGGCGCTGATGCCGGCCGCGTCGCTCGTCGGCTTCGCCGCGCTGGGCGCCGCGCCCACGCTCGCCGTGCTGCTGGCGGTCGGCATCACGCGGCGCGCCGGCGAGTTCGCCATCTCCAAGCCCGTGCGCGAAGCGCTCTACACGGTGGCGCCGCGCGAAGAGCGCTACAAGGCGAAGAGCTTCATCGACACCGTGGTCTACCGCGGCGGCGATGCCTTCTCGGGCTGGGCCTTCGGCGCGCTGCGCAGCGCGGGCCTGGGCCTCTCGGGCGCCGCCTGGGCCGCCCTGCCCGTCGCCGCCGCGTGGCTCGCGGTCAGCTTCTGGCTGGGGCGCAAACAAGGGCAGTTGCGCGGCGAAAAAGCGGGTAGTGTTCCAGCCACGAAGATCAAAACGAGGGAGGTCCCATGAAATCCAGTCTTGCACTTGCGCTGGCGTTCGCCGGCATCGTTTCATCGGCGCAGGCAGGCGACCGCTTTCCGGTCCTTGCACCCGAGCAGCTGAGCCCGGAGCAGGCGAAGCTGCTGCAGGCGCTGCTCGCCGGGCCGCGCGGCGGCGGCGCCACCGGCCCCGAAGCGGTCAACCGGATCATGACCGGCGGACCGTTCAATGCCTGGATGCGCAGCCCGGACCTGGGCGAGCGGCTGCAGAAGGTGGGCGAGTACATCCGCTTCGACACCTCGCTGCCGCTGCGCCTCAACGAGTTCGCCATCCTCATCACCGCGCGGCACTGGACGTCGCAGTACGAGTGGTACGCGCACCTGCCGCTGGCGATCAAGGCCGGCCTCGACCCGAAAATCGCCGAGCAGCTGGCGCTCAACAAGCGTCCCGCCGGCATGAAGGACGATGAAGCCGCCGTCTACGATTTCTGCACCCAGCTGCACCGCACGAAGAAGGTGGGCGACGCGGCCTACAAGCGCGCCGTGACGCTGTTCGGCGAGAAGGGCGCGATGGACCTGATCGGCGTGAGCGGCTACTACACCGCGGTGTCGATGACGCTCAATGTCGCCGAAGTCGGCGTGCCCGCCGGCGTCAAGGAACCGCTCAAGCCGGCCAAGTGATATCGCGGCGCGCGGTGCTGGCTGCCGGGGCGGCGTTTGCTTTCAACCCCGCCTTCGGCCAGCAGCGGAAAATCATGACCCGCAAAATTCCCTCCACCGGAGAAGAGCTCCCCGCCGTCGGCCTCGGCACCTGGCAGGTGTTCGACGCCGGCGACGATACCGCCGCGCGCGCGCCGCTGCGCCAGGTGATCGCCGAATTCGCCAACGCGGGCGGGAAAATGATCGACTCCTCGCCCATGTACGGCAGCGCCGAATCGGTGGCGGGCGACCTGGTCGCCGAGCTCGGCCTGCGCGACCGGCTGTTCATCGCCACCAAGGTGTGGACGCGCGGCCGCGAGGACGGCATCCGCGAGATGGATCGCTCGTTCCAGCGCCTGAAGGTGAAACGGATGGACCTGATGCAGATCCACAACCTGCTGGACGTGGACGTGCATACGAAAACGCTCAATGACATGAAAGCGAAAGGCCGCATCCGCTACACCGGCATCACGCACTACACCGCCTCTGCCTACAGCGAGGTGGAGAAATGGCTGAAAAGGGAGAAATACGATTTCCTGCAAATCAACTATTCGCTCGCCGAGCGGGAATCGGAAAATAAGATTCTGGAAATATGCAGGGAAAAGAACATCGCGGTGATCGCGAACCGCCCTTTTGCCGAAGGCGCGATGTTCCAGCGCGTGCGCGGCAGGCCGCTGCCGCCCTGGGCGGCGGAGATCGGCGTCGCCAGCTGGGCGCAGTATTTCCTCAAATGGATCGTCGGCCACCCCGCGGTCACCTGCGTGATCCCCGGCACCGGCAAGCCCGAGCACATCGCCGACAACGTCGCGGCGGGCTTCGGCGCGCTGCCGGATGAGGCGATGCGCAAGCGCATGGCGGCGTACTACGACGCGCTGTGAAGGCCGATACCCTCTGGACGCTGGTCGAGCGCAGCGCGCGGGACGCGCCGCAAGCGGCGGCGCTGCTGTGCGGCGAGGCGCGCTGGTCCAATGCCGAATTCCGCGAGCGCGCCGAGCGCATCGCGGCCGGCCTGCGCGCGCTCGGCATCGGCCGCGGCGACGTGGTGGCGGTGCAGCTGCCTAACATCCCGGAGTACCTCGCCAGCTATGCGGCGGTCTGCGCGCTGGGCGCGGTGATGCAGACCATCCACATGCCCTACCGGCGCGCGGAGCTGCAGATGCTGCTCGGCCACAGCCGCGCCAAGGCCTTCATTTGCCTGTCGCGCTTCAAGGAAGAGCAGCCTGCCGCCGAAGCCCGCTCGATGGCCCTGCCGGACCTGAAGCACGTCATTGAAGTGGAAAAACTTCCGGATGCAAAACTCGAAACAGCGGAGGCCTGCGGCCCCGGCGATCGTTTCCTGCTGCTCTACACCTCGGGC
>CAZPNH010000198.1:0-4908 GCA_964587635.1 uncultured Bordetella sp. | reverse complement strand
GCGTAGGCCGCGTCGCCGAAGAATTCCAGCTGGCCGGGCACGGCAAACCGCAGGCTTCCCGCGGGCAGCGACACGGCATCGCCCTGCCGGGAAAAAGGATCTTCCGCGTCATAGCCCTGCATCACCTCGAGCACCGACAGCGCCTGCGCGCAGGAACGCGCGAACACGGACAGGCAATCGAGCGAGCGGCAGGCCGGCACCACGCCCGCGGTGCTCACCAGCCCGCGCGTCTGCTTCAGGCCGACCAGGTTGTTGAAGGCCGCCGGCACGCGCCCGGAGCCCGCGGTATCGGTGCCCAGCGCGAACTCGGCCATGCCCAGCGCCACGGCGAGCGCGGAGCCCGAGCTCGAACCCCCGCTGATGTAGTCCGGGTTGAAGGCGTTGCGGCATTCGCCGTAGGGGGAGCGGATGCCCGCGAGCCCGGTGGCGAACTGGTCCAGGTTGGTCTTGCCGACGCAGACGGCGCCGGCGGCGAGCAGCTTCTGCACCGCGGTCGCGCTGCGCGCCGGCATATAGGTATACGCCGGGCAGGCGGCGGTGGTGGGCAGGCCGGCGACGTCGATGTTGTCCTTGACCGCGAAAGGCATGCCGCGCAGCGGTCCGCTCGCCGCGCCTGCCCGTGCCAGCGCCTCGGCCTGCGCCACCCGGTGGATCCACACCGGGTTGTCGCCGGCGGCCGCTTCGCGCGCGTAGGCGCGCTCGATGGCGGCAACAGGCTCGTTTCTTGCGACGGCTTGGGTCATAGTTTCCAGTGCCATCTTGTATACAAGATGGGATTCCAGTTAAGATGCAGGGACCGTGCCAGCGCTAAGACCCTGATTCGCCAGCGCGCGAGGTTCCTGCAGCCGCACTGAAAGAGGGCAGCACGGGCACCAAATGAAAGCACCCCGCCATTCCCCGCCGCCGCCGGACCGCGGCCGCCTTGCCGAGGCGGTCTACCAGAGCGTGAAGTCGGACATCTTCGAGTTCCGCATGCTGCCGGGCAGCCGCTTCTCCGAGAACGAGATCGCCGCGCGCGCGCGTGTGTCGCGCACGCCCGTGCGCGAGGCGCTGCTGCGCCTGCAGCGCGAGGGCTTCCTCGACGTGCACCACAAGAGCGGCTGGAGCGTGCGGCCGCTCGATTTCGACCGCTTCGAGCACCTGTACAACGCGCGCATCGTGCTGGAGCTGGACGCGGTGCGGACCCTCTGCACGGGCGAAACCCGGGACGAACCGCAGGAGACGCTGGCCGCGCTCAAGAAAGCCTGGCTGGTGCCGGCCAAGCAGCGCCTCACCGACTGGATCGAGGTGGCGCAGCTGGACGAGGCGTTTCACGCGGCCCTGGTCGACGGCGCCGGCAACCCGGAACTGGCGCGCATGCACGCCGACGTCACCGAGCGCATCCGCATCGTGCGGCGGCTGGACTTCACGCAGACCGAGCGCATCCAGTACACCTACGAGGAGCACGCCGCGATCCTGCGCGCCGTGCTGGCGCGCAAGCTGCAGCAGGCCACGCTGCTGCTGCGCTCGCATATCGAGCAGTCGAAGCTCGAAGTGCGCAAAATCTCCATCCATCGCCTGCACATGGCGCACCTGGAAGCGCCGCGCCGCTAGCGTGTACACTCGGCCCGTGATCGATCCGGCCCGCATCATGGCGCGATGCGACGCGCTCGCGCACTACACCGAGTTCGCGGGCGGCCTCACGCGGATCTACCTTTCCAACGAGCAGCGCCAGGCCAACAAGCTGGTATCCGGCTGGATGCGCGAGGCCGGCATGAGCGCGCGCCTGGACGCGGTCGGCAACGTGGTCGGGCGCTACGAGGGCGAACGGCCCGGGCTGCCCTGCCTCATGCTCGGTTCCCACCTGGACACGGTGCGCGACGCGGGGATGTACGACGGCATGCTCGGCGTCGTCGCGGCGATCGAATGCGTGCACGCCCTGAACCAGGCGGCCCGGCGCCTGCCCTTCGCCATCGAAGTGGTGGGATTCGCGGACGAGGAAGGCGTGCGCTTCGGCGCGACGCTGCTCGGCAGCCGCGCGATCGCCGGCACCTTCGATGGCGCAGCGCTCGAGCTGCGCGACGGCGCCGGCATGACCATGCGCGAGGCCATGGCGGCATTCGGGCTCGATGCGGATGCCTTCGGCAGCGCCGCGCGCAAGCGCGAAGAGATCCTCGCCTACGCCGAGCTGCACATCGAGCAGGGCCCGGTGCTCGAGGCCGAGGGCCTGGCCGCGGGCGTGGTCACGGCGATCAACGGCTTCACGCGCATGGCGGTCGCGCTGCGCGGCATGGCGGGCCACGCGGGCACGGTGCCCATGGGCCTGCGGCGCGATGCGCTGGCCGGCGCGGCGGAATGCGTGCTCGCGGTGGAGCGCATCGGCCGGTCCGAGGCCGACCTGGTCGCGACCGTGGGACGCATCAAGGCGCAGCCCGGCGCGATCAACGTCGTGCCCGGCGACGCGGAGTTCACGGTGGACGTGCGGGCGCCCGACGACGCGCAGCGGGAGCGCGCCCTGGCCGCCCTGCGCGCCGAGTTCACCGCGCTGGCGAAACGGCGCTCGCTCGAACTGCGCATGGAGCCGCTGCAGGATCATGCGGTGACCGCCTGCGCGCCCTGGCTGATGAAGCAATTCGAACTGGGGGTGGGGGGCGAAGGCCTGCCGCCGCGCCGCCTGCCCTCGGGCGCGGGCCATGACGGCATCGCCATGCGCGCCATCGCCGACATCGGCATGCTGTTCGTGCGCTGCAAGGGCGGCATCAGCCATCATCCGGCCGAATCCATCGAGGAAAGCGACGCCGCGGCCGGAACGCGCATCCTGCTGCGCTTCATCGAGCAATTCTCCGCGGCGGGGCGCGCATGAGCGCGGCCGGCGGTCCCGCCCAGGCCATCCGGCAATTCATCGCCGCGCGGCAGGCGGACCAGGCGCGCTTTCTCGCCGAGCTGGTGCGCGTACCGTCCGACAATCCGCCGGGCGATTGCAAGCCGCACGCACTGCGCGCGGCCGAATTGCTCGAGCAGCTCGGCCTCACGGTGGAACGCCACCCGGTGCCGGAGAAGCTGGCGCGCGGCGCGGGCATGGTGAGCGCGACCAACCTCATCGTGCGCGAGCGCTTCGGGCCCGGCCCGGTGGTCGCGCTCAACGCGCACGGCGACGTGGTGCCGCCGGGGCTGGGCTGGAGCAGCGATCCCTACGGCGCGGAAATCCGCGACGGCACCATGTACGGCCGCGGCGTCGCGGTGTCGAAGTCGGATTTCGCCACCTACGCCTACGCGCTGCTCGCCCTGAAGGCGGCGAAAGTGCCCCTCGCGGGCGGCGTGGAGCTGCATTTCACCTATGACGAGGAAGCGGGCGGCGAGATCGGCCCAAAACTGCTGCTGGACAGCGGAATGTCGAAGCCCGACTACGCGATCTGCGCCGGCTTTGCCTACGGCATCACCACCGCGCACAACGGCTGCCTGCACGTGGAAGTCGAGGTGATCGGCAAATCCGCCCATGCCGCGCGTCCCGACACCGGCAACGACGCGCTCGAGGCGGCGACCGGCATCATGGCCGACCTGTATGCGTGGCGGAAGACCTTCGGCGCGCGGCGCTCGGCAATCCCGGGCATCGACAGCCCCACCCTCGTCATCGGGCTCATCGCGGGCGGCATCAACACCAACGTGGTGCCGGACAACGTCAAGTTCCGCATCGACCGGCGCATCATTCCGGACGAGGATCCGGCGCAGGCGGAACGCGCTCTCGTCGACAGGATTGCGGCGGCGGCCGCCCGATGGCCCGGCATCGAATGCCGCACCCGGCGCATCCTGCTCGCGCTGCCGTTCACGCCCGTCGCCGGGCAGGAGCGGCTGGTCGAGGTGATCCAGCGGCATGCGCGCGAGGTGCTCGGCGAAACGATCGAAGCGCACGGCGTGCCCATCTACACCGATGCGCGCCACTACAGCGCCGCGGGCATTCCGACCGTGCTTTACGGGGCGGGACCGCGCACCTTCCTGGAAGCGAACGGCCATCGCGCCGATGAAAGGCTCAATCTCGGCGACCTGACCAGGGCCACCGAGATTGTCGCGCTGTCACTGCTGGATCTGCTGCGCCCGCGCTAGAAGTGGTACTCGGCGCGGATCATCGGCGTCTTCGCCGTCGCGCCGGGCCCTGCGCCTGCGCCGCCCGGGGCGCCCGCCCCGATCCCGGTCGTGGGATTGCCGAACTTGTTCTTCCAGTATTCGTACTCGAAGCCCACTTTGAACGTGGCCTTCGGGCCTCCCATGGCGGCGCCCACGTCGTACATGATGGCGCCATCGAAGTGGGTTTCCGTCGCCGTCGGACCGCCAAATTCGTTGTTGCCCTTGGAGGCGATGATGTCCATGTAGCCTTGGAACCAGAGCCCGGTGGAGCCGATGGGAATGCCCCAGTTGAGGTCCAGCTCGGGATGCGTCTTGTAGGAGTAGCGCGGGACGCAGCTGCTCGCGGGGTAGCCGACCGCCCCCGGCGGGAACGTGGTGCAGGGCGCGTTACTCTCCCACAACTCCAGCACGCTGATGTTGAGGAATCCCGGCACGTCGATCATCAGGTTCGGGCCGAGGACGAACATGCGCTTCTTCGAGTTGTAGCCGGCGTCGGTCTTGGCGTTCCAGTCAGCCCCCCAGCGCAGGCCGACGTCATTGATGACGCCCCACTTGAGGTCATTCCCCGAGATCTTGGCGAAATCGAGGACATTACGGTACACCACATAGACTTCCTGCGCCGCACCTGTGCACACAAAACCAGGGCAACTTGCCGGATCCTTGCTGCTGGATTCCAGGATGTCGACATTGAAGAAGTTGGTGCCGTACTTGAAGCCGCTGGCGTGCTGCAGGTTGAAAATATTCTTGGAGATGTCCTGGCGACCGCCGTTGGCACTGTTGACGAAGGGTTCGGCAAACGAGGAGCCG
>CAZPNH010000197.1:0-4976 GCA_964587635.1 uncultured Bordetella sp. | reverse complement strand
GCAAGCAGCGTAACGGGCCGATCGGCAAGGTCGACATGACCTTCCTCGGAGAGCACACGCGGTTCGAGAACCGGGCGCGGGATGGCTCATGGCAGAGCCGCTGATCCCGCAGAAATCGCCTTACGCCGTCGAGCTCGCGCCGGGCGACTACTGGTGGTGCACCTGCGGGCAGTCGAAGCGCCAGCCGTTCTGCGACGGCTCGCACAAGACCACCGAGTTCACGCCGCTGAAGTTCACCATGACCGAAGCGCAGAAGGTCTGGCTCTGCGGCTGCAAGCGCAGCGCGGGCAAGCCGTTCTGCGACGGCTCGCACCAGAAGCTGTAAAAACCGGCTTAGAACCAGGCGCCGGCAATGCGCCGGCGCCGGACTGCAGAAAGTTCCTTACTTCTTCGTGGCGCTCCAGCGCCCTTCGCTGCCGTTGTCGGCGCGGAAGCTGCCTTCCATCCTGCCGCCGTTGACGCGGCCCGTGTAGTCCCGCCGCACGCCGGCGTTGTCGACGTAGGCGAAGCTGATGCTGAAGCCGCTCAGGTGCGCGCCGCGCAGGCCGCCCAGCGTATGGCCGAGGTTGACCGCGCCGTCGATTTTCTGGAAGCGCTGGTCGAAGGCGAGTTCGGCCTTGTCGCCGCCGGTCTCGAGCGTCCAGCTGCCGGCGACGTTCGCCGGCACGACCCAGAAATAGGCGCGACGTCCTTCCATGCTGGAAGTCTCGTCGGGCTCCCAGTCGTCCATGGTGAAGGAGTGCGACACCACGCGCGTGCCCGGGCGCATCTGCAGGATCTGCGGGCGCAGCTTCAGGTTGAGCGCCGGCAGCAGGTACATGGTGATCACGGTCGCCTGGGTGAAGTCGGTGGCGAAGATGTCGCCGTTGACGATGCGCGCCTTGCCCGTGACGCCCGCCTTCTCGACGTTGCCCTGCGCGTACTTCGCCATGTCGGGGTTGTATTCGATGCCCACCGAGCGCGCGCCGAACTTCTTCGCCGCGGCGATGGCGATCTTGCCGTCGCCCGCGCCCAGGTCGTACACCAGGTCGTTGGGCCCGACCTGCGCCATGCGCAGCATGCGGTCCACGACTTCGTCCGGCGTCGGCACCCAGATCACGTCCTTGCCGGCCTGGCCGACCTGCGGCTCGTAGGGCCTCTGCTGCGCGGCGGCGGGCTGCGTGAACAACAGCAGCACCGACGACAGCGCCACGGCTCTAAGCGTGCAGTTCATCCCTTGTCCCCCTCCAGAAGGGCAGAAGATATCAGAGCATTTCGGCGGCGTGGTCGGCAAGGCGCGAGCGCTCGCCGCGCGCGAGCGTCACGTGGCCGGCGTGCGCCCAGCCCTTCATGCGGTCCACCACGTAGGTGAGCCCCGAGCTGCCCTCGGTGAGGTAGGGCGTGTCGATCTGCGCGATGTTGCCCAGGCATACCACCTTGGTGCCGGGGCCGGCGCGGGTGATCAGCGTCTTCATCTGCTTGGGCGTGAGGTTCTGCGCCTCGTCGATGATGAGCCACTTGTTGAGGAAGGTGCGGCCGCGCATGAAGTTGAGCGACTTCACCTTGATGCGCGAGCGCACCAGGTCGCGCGTCGCCGCGCGGCCCCATTCGCCGCCCGACTCGTCCGACACGTTGAGCACGTCGAGGTTGTCCTCGAGCGCGCCCATCCAGGGCTGCATTTTCTCCTCCTCGGTGCCCGGCAGGAAGCCGATGTCCTCGCCGATCGGCACCGTCACGCGCGTGACGATGATTTCGCTGTAGCGCTTCTCGTCCAGCACCTGGGTCAGCCCCGCGGCCAGCGTGAGCAGCGTCTTGCCGGTGCCCGCCTGGCCGAGCAACGTGACGAAGTCGACATTCGGGTTCATGAGCAGGTTGAGGGCGAAATTCTGCTCGCGGTTGCGCGCGGTGATGCCCCACACCGAATTCTTGGCGTGCGTGTAGTCGCGCAGCGTCTCGAACACCGCCGCGCGGCCGGCTTTCTCCTTCACCAGCGCGTGGATCGGCCGCTCGCCGGATTCGTCGTAGACGAACTGGTTGAGCTGCAGCTGCGGCACCATCGGCCCGCGGATGCGGTAGTAGGTGTGGCCGTCCTTCTTCCAGGACTCCATGTCCTTGCCGTGGCTGTCCCAGAATTCGGGCGCGAGCTTGTGCACGCCGGTATAGAGGAGGTCGGTGTCCTCCAGCACCTTGTCGTTGTGATAGTCCTCCGCGGCGAGGCCGAGCGCCCGCGCCTTGATGCGCATGTTGATGTCCTTGGACACCAGGAACACGCCGCGCGCGGGCTCCTTCTTCAGCAGGTGGCGCACGACGGACAGGATCTGGTTGTCGGTCTTGCCGGCGGGCAGCGTGGCGGGCAGGTCGTTGTTGATCGCCTCGGTCTGCAGGAACAGGCGGCCGCCGGCGGAAGGGCCGCCATCTCGCGTGCGGATCGGCAGGCCGGCGGCGATGTCGCCGCCCTTCGCCGAGACGATCTCGTCGAGGAAGCGGCTCGCCTGGCGCGCGTTGCGCGCCACGTCCGAGAGCCCCTTCTTGTTGCTGTCGAGCTCCTCCAGCGTGCCCATCGGCAGGTAGAGGTCGTGCTCCTCGAAGCGGAACAGGCTGGCCGGGTCGTGCATCAGCACGTTGGTATCGAGCACGAACAGCTTCTTGACCTTGGATTTTTTCGGACTGCGGGACTTCTTCGACATTGCGTCACCGGGGAGGGTTCGCGGGGTTTCTACTTCTACTTCGGACTGCTCGACATCATAAGGTTTTAACAAAGTTCAATACCTCCTCTGCGTGGCCTGGGACCTTGACCCCGCGCCACTCGCGCGCCAGCACACCTTCGCCGTCGAGAACGAAGGTGCTGCGCTCGATGCCGCGGACCTTTTTGCCGTACATGTTCTTCATCTTGATGACGCCGAACTTGGCGCAGAGCGCCTCATCGGCGTCCGACAGCAGCTCGAAGGGAAACTTCATCTTCGCTTTGAAATTTTCGTGCGACTTGAGCGAATCGCGCGACACGCCGACCACCTCGGCGCCCGCCCTGGCGAATTCCTTGTAGTGGTCGCGGAAATCGCCGCCCTCGACCGTGCAGCCGGGGGTGTTGTCCTTGGGGTAGAAGTAGATGACCAGCTTCTTGCCGCGGTGTTCCGAGAGCCGGAACGTGCCGCCGCCGGTCGAAGGAAGGCTGAAGTCCTTGACAGCTTTACTTAGCAAACCGTCTCAGCAGTGCAATGCAACGCATTCATTAAACGCGTTTTTTGTTGCGCCCGCAAGTCAGGCGCGCATTTCACTTAGGCGACTGATCCTAAAGCTCTTTTTCCGGCGTGTAGACCTCGTGCGTGCCGGCCACGCCGCGCAGCTCGAAGGTCCCCAGCGAGCGCAGCGGCCGCCGGGTGCGTTCGGCGAATTCGCCCGACAGCAGCAGCGGCACGCCGGTTTCCTTGGAGAGCGCCTGGATGCGCGCGGTCTTGTTGACCGCGGGGCCGACCACGTTGAAGGCGAGCCGGTTCGGCGCGCCGACGTTGGCGTGCGTCACCATGCCCAGGTGCAGGCCGAGGCCGAATTCGATCAGCGGCAGGCCGCCGTGGCGGCGCCGGTGGTTGACCACGGCGATCGAGGCGAAGGCGTCGATCGCCGCGTCGAGCGCGTCGTTGCAGACCGCGGCCTCGTCCTCGGGGCGCTTGATCTCGAACACGATCAGGATCGCGTCGCCGATGAATTGCAGGATTTCGCCGCCGCGCGCCGCCGCGGCCGCGGCGCAGTTCTCGAAGTAATCGTTCAGCAGGTGCAGCAGGTCCGTCGCCGGCAGCGATTCGGAGAGCGCGGTGAAGCCGCGCAGGTCGGAATACCAGAAGGCGGCCTCGATGCGGTCGCCGTCGCCGCGCTTCACCTGGCCGCGCAGGATGCGTTCGCTGATGCGCGGGCCGACGAACGCGTCCAGCAGACCGAGCGTCATGCGCCGCGCTTCGATCAGCTCGATGAGAGGCGCGAACAGGTTGGCGAGCGCCTCGAAGCGCTCCAGGTCGGCGTCCCTGAATCCCGCCGGCGCCCGCGTCGCGAGGGTGAAGACGTTGACCGTGCCGGAGCCGAAGACGAGCGGCACCGCCGCATAGTCGGTCATGCCGGCGGCCTGCATCTCGTGCAGGAAGACGTGATCGCGCTCCGCGTCCAGCGACTCGATCCGGCGCCGGAACGAACGCTCCTGTTCGCGCACGAACTGCAGCGGGCTGCCGATGTAGGCGTCGCTGTTCTGTGCGCCGTGCCGGCCCCGGAATATCGCCGTGCCCTCGCTGCGGCTCCAGCGGCAGTTCCAGGCGACGAGTTGCGGGTGCAGGGTGGCGACGGAGAAACTCAGCCGGTCGAGCCGGGCGCCGGCTGCTTCCAGCCGTTGCGCCAGGCTGGCGAGCAGCGCCTGCGGGTCGGCGATGCGCCGGCCTTCGATCGCCAGCCAGGCGGCCACGGGCGCGAGCGACCAGCCGTCCTCCGGGCCGAGCAGCCCGCGGCGGCTCAGCTCCACGAAGAGAGGAAGCGCCGCAGTTCGCGCAGTACGTCGGCGGGCTTTTCTTCCGGCAGGAAGTGGCCGCAATCGAGCGCTCGGCCGCGCACGTCTTTCGCCACCTCGCGCCAGTCGGCGAGCGGCTTGAACATCATTTCGATCACACCCTTTTTGCCCCACAGCACCATCACCGGCATGGCCAGTTTCTTCTTCAGGTCTTTCCGGTCGTGCAGCAGGTCGATGCCGGCCGAAGCCCGGTAATCCTCGCAGGTGGCGTGGATGCACGCCGGGTCGCGGAAGGCGCGCACATACTGCTCCAATGCATTTTTATCGAAGACCTTGATGCCGCCGGGGCCGCGCCCGATCCGCCCGATGATGTAGTGGGGAACCTGCTTCGCCAGCAGCGTTTCCGGCAGCGGGGATTTCTGGATCAGGAAGAACCAGTGGTAGTAGGCGGTGGCGAAGGCCTTGTTGGTGCTGCCGTACATCTTCAGCGTGGGCGAGATGTCGAGCACCG
>CAZPNH010000196.1:0-4992 GCA_964587635.1 uncultured Bordetella sp. | reverse complement strand
TTGCGTCCACCGGCAAACCGGTCGTCGGCTTCGGCATCGAAGGGCATGGCGATCACGAAACGATCCGCCGAGCGAGCATCGCCGCGAAGGAATTCGTGCAATGGGCCAGCGAAAAGCATCGCGAGCCGTGCCCGATCCAGGAGCTGTGGGTCTCGACCAAATGCGGCGAATCGGACACCACGTCGGGCTGCGGCGCGAACCCCACCGTCGGCAACGCGTTCGACAAGCTGCATCCGCTGAACACCTATCTTTGCTTCGGCGAGACAACGGAGCTCACGGGCGGTGAACAGATCGTGGCCGCGCGCTGCGCGAACGACAAGGTGCGCGAACGCTTCATGTTCATGTTCGATCGCTACCAGGAAGTGATCAACCGCCACAAGACGAGCGATCTTTCCGACTCGCAACCCACCAAGGGCAACATCGCAGGCGGCCTGACGACGATCGAGGAAAAAGCGCTCGGCAACATCCAGAAAATCGGCCGCAAGTGCATGGTGGACGGGGTGCTGGACAAGGCCGAGGAACCGACCGGGCCCGGGCTGTGGTTCATGGACTCGTCTTCGGCTGCGGCCGAGATGGTGACCCTGTGCGCGGCGGCGGGCTACACCGTGCATTTCTTCCCGACCGGGCAGGGCAATGTCATCGGCAATCCCATCCTGCCGGTGATCAAGCTGTGCGCCAATCCGCGCACGGTGCGCACGATGTCAGAGCATGTCGATGTAGATGTTTCTGGTCTTTTAAGAAAAGAACTAACCCCGGATCAGGCTGGCGACAAACTGCTGGAATGCATGTTCCGCACCGCCAACGGCCGCCTCACCGCCGCAGAAGCGCTCGGCCACCGCGAGTTCGTCCTGACCCGGTTGTACGAATCAGCTTGAGTTCGCTTCAAGTCCGCGTCTGGCGAGGGGGCGCGGCAGGCGCCTTTCAATCCTTCGAGGTGCCGCGCCACGCCAGCCAGACAGTGCTGGACGTGGTCACGCATATCCAGCGCGTGCTCGACCCGACGCTCGCCTACCGCTTCGCCTGCCGCGTCGGCATGTGCGGCTCCTGCGCCATGACCGTGAACGGCCAGGCGCGCTGGACCTGCCGCACGCACGTCGACAAGGTCGTGAAAAACGGCGCCATGGACATCGCGCCGCTGCGCAATCTGCCGGTGATCCGCGACCTCGTCACCGACATGCGGGAGTTCTTCGACAAGTGGGCGCGCGCCAGGGGGCAGTTTTCCGGTTCGCTGTCGAAGCGGGATGACTTCCAGAAAGTAAAACCCGGATCTCCGGACCGCGTCGCGGTGGATGCCGCCATCGAGTGCATTGGGTGCGGGGTCTGCTACAGCGCCTGCGACGTGGTTTCGCAGAATCCGGAGTATCTCGGGCCGGCCGCGTTGAACCGCGCCTGGACGCTGCAGAAGGACGAGCGGGACGTCGCCGGTGCGGAGCGGCTGCGCGCCGTGGCGGGAGACGCCGGCTGCCATTCCTGCCACACGCACATGAGCTGCACCGAGCGCTGCCCGAAGCAGATTTCCCCGACGGCCGGGATTGCGGGCCTGAAGAGGGCCGTGGCGAAAGCCGCAATCAAGGGTGTCCTGTGAAAGACACGTCCCTGTGGATCGCGCAGCGCGTGAGTGCCATGGTGCTGGCTTTCTGCGTATTGGTTCATCTGGCAACCATGATCTACGCGGTACGCGGGGGGCTGACCGCCGCCGAGATCCTTTCGCGCACGCAGGGCAGCCGCGCCTGGTTCGCGTTCTATGCCCTGTTCGTGCTGGCCATCGTGGTGCACGTGCCGATCGGACTGCGCGCGGTGTTCAGCGAGTGGCTGGGATGGCGCGGACCTTCGCGCGACGCGGCGCTGTTTTGCATATCGATATTCCTGACCGTGGCCGGGATGCGGGCCGTTCTCGGAGTGTTCGCGTGAAGAACTTCGCGCTGATTCACCGCGTCTCGGGAATTGCGCTGGCCGTTTTCCTGCCGCTGCATTTCTGGGCCCTCGGGCAGGCACTGCAGGGCGAGGCGAAGCTAGAATCTTTTTTGCGCTGGACCGACCGGCCGCTGGTCAAGTTCAGCGAGTGGGCCATCGTGCTGCTGCTGGCGGCCCATCTTTGCGGAGGCATCCGGATCCTCATGATCGAGTTTCTCCCCTGGCGCAACTGGCAGAAGACGCTGGCCGCGGTCGCGGCCATGGCGGCCCTGACGATCGGGCTCATGTTCGCGCTCTCTTCCGCTGCCCATGCGCAGGCGTGGCCTCACAAACCCGTGCGCTTCGTCGTGCCCTTTCCGCCCGGCGGCGCGACCGACATTTCGGCCCGGTTGATCGGCCAGAAGCTCGGCGATCTCTGGGGGCAGACGGTGGTGATCGACAACCGTGGCGGCGCGGGCGGCGGCGTCGGCGCTGCCGAGGCGGCGCACGCGGCGCCCGACGGCTACACGCTGTTCTTTCCTTCCGGCTCGGTGATGACGGCGAACCAGCATATCTACGCGAAGCTGAGTTACGACCCGGAAAAGGATTTCGTGCCCGTGACCATCGCGGTATCGGGTCCGCAGGTGCTGGTGGTCGCCGCCGGCTCGCCGTACAAAAGCGTGAAAGAACTCATCGACACGGCCAAAGCGCAACCCGGCAAGCTCACTTTCGGCCATGCGGGCATCGGCTCGCAGACGCACCTTGCGGCGGAAAATTTCGTCAATGCCGCCGGCATCAACGCCGTGCAGGTGCCCTACAAGGGCGAAGGGCCGTCGCTGGTGGGCCTGGTCGGCGGCGACACCGCTTTTGCCGTGACCAATGTCGCGGCGGCCCTCAGCTACATCAACTCCGGGCGCCTGCGCGCGCTCGGCGTGACCAGCAAGACCGAATTCGCGCAGCTGCCCGGCGTGCCGCCGATCGCAAAAACGCTGCCGGGGTTCGAGAACACCGGCTGGTTCGGCATCGTCGCGCCTGCCGGCACGCCGAAGGAAATCATCCAGAAGGTGTACCAGGACACGAAGAAGGCGCTCGAATCCACCGACATGAGGGCGCGCCTCTATGTGCAGGGCCTCGCGCCGGTCGGCAACACGCCGGAGGAAATGGGCCGCGCCATGAAGGAAGAAACCGCGCTGTGGGCGCGCGTGGTCCGCGAACGGAAGATCAAGGTCGAGTGAAGATCGATCTGGCACAAGTCGAGGAGGCGGCGAAGGAGCTCTACATCCGGGCGCTCAAGCTGCTGCCGCCCGACATCAAGCAGGGCTTCGACACGCTGTCGGCAGGCGAGTCCGACGCCGGCGCGAAGCGCATGCTCGGCACCATGATCAAGAACATCAAGGTGGCCGAGGACACCGCCAACCTGCTGTGCCAGGACACCGGCATCCCGATCTACAACGTCTGGATCGGGCGCGGCGTCGAAGTGGACGGCTACGGCCTCAAGGAGGCGATCCGCCGCGGCTGCGCGCGCTCGACGCGCGAATACTCGTTCCGCTCCTCCATCGTGCATCCGACCACGCGCGTCAACGAGCAGACGTCCACCGGGCGCGGTGTGCCCATCGTCCATTTCGAATTTACCGACAGGGAAAACATCCTGGAAATCGAAATGATTCCCAAGGGCTCCGGGTCGGAAAACAACTCCTGGCTGAAAATGGCGATCCCCGCCGAGGGCGTGGACGCCATCAAGACCTTCGTCGTGGACTGCGTGCTGGAGGCGGGCGGCAAGACCTGCCCGCCGACCATCGTCGGCGTCGGCGTCGGCGGCACCGCGGATCTCTGCGTGCTGCTCGCCAAGCAGGCCGCGACGCGCCCGCTCGGCTCGCATTGCAGCGATGCGGAAGGCGCGAAGCTCGAGCAGGCGCTGACGCAGGCGGTGAACATGCTCGGCGTCGGGCCGCAGGGCCTGGGCGGGGATTCGACCGCGTTCGCGGTGCACGTCGAAACCGCCGCCACGCACATCACCATGAATCCGGTGGCGGTGAACATGCAATGCCACTCCGCGCGCCGCGCGCGAGCAACGTTTCGCCCCGGCGGCGTCGAGTACGGCTACTGACATGGCGCACCACGACCTCCAGGCACCGCTCAGCGAGGCGCAGGCGCGCGCGCTGCGCGTCAACGACACGGTGACGCTGAACGGCACGCTCTACGGCATCCGCGACGCGACGCAGATCCACATGTTCGACCGCGGCCGCAAGACGCGCTTCGACCTCGCGGGCCATGCCGTGATTCACACGGCGCCCAACGTGAAGAAGGTCGACAAGAGCGCCGCCAGTCCCGCGGGCTACCAGCCTTCGTGCATCGGTACCACCACCAGCGACCGCATGGAGCGTTTTACCCGGCCGCTGATGGCGCAGAACGGCGTGCGCCTCATCATCGGCAAGGGCGGATTGCGCGACGACTCGTTGAAAGCCTTCCAGGAACTGGGCGGCGCGTACCTGGCGATCATCGGCGGCGCGGCGGCGCTGGAAACCACCTGGGTCGAGGCCATCGAGGACGTGGACCTCGACGACCTGCATCCCGAGTCGCTGTGGAAATTTCGCGTGCGGGGGTTTGGACCGCTGGTGGTGGCGATGGACAGTCATGGCGGCAGTCTGTACGCCCAGGTGAAGAGCGAGGCCCGGGGGCGCCGCGCGGCCGCGCTCGCGAGGCTCGGCGTGAAGTAATCGCGATCGGCGCCTGGGTGATGAAGCAGATCTCCACCGACATCCTCATCCTCGGATCGGGGGGCGCGGGCCTGTTCGCCGCGCTGCACGCGCACAAGGCGGATCCTTCGCTGTCCATCACGGTCGCGGTCAAGGGGCTGCTCGGCAAGTGCGGCTGCACGCGCATGGTGCAGGGCGGCTACAACGTCGCGCTTGCCAGCGAGGATTCCATCGAGCGCCATTTCATGGACACCATCGAGGGCGGCAAGTGGCTGCCCGACCAGGACCTCGCCTGGAAACTGGTGACGCTGGCAGTGGAAAGAATCCGCGAGCTGGAAAACGAGCTGGGCTGCTTCTTCGACCGCAATCCCGACGGCAGCGTCCACCAGAAGGCCTTCGCCGG
>CAZPNH010000195.1:0-5004 GCA_964587635.1 uncultured Bordetella sp. | reverse complement strand
ACGCGCTTGCCGCGCAGCCGCAATGCCGCTAGCTGCGCCTTCGCCGCCGCGGCGGCGCTAGTCGCTTTCCTTGAAGCGGCCATAGGCCATGAGCCGCTCGAGGCGCTCTTCGACCAGTTCCTTCGGTTTCTTCTCCTGCAATGCTTTCAGCGCCTCGGCCAGCGCCTTCTTCAGCGACGCCGCCGTCGCCTGCGGATCGCGGTGCGCGCCGCCCAGCGGCTCGGGCACGATCTTGTCGATCAGGCCGAGCGTCTTGAGGCGGTTCGCGGTGATGCCCAGCGTCTCGGCCGCCTCGGGCGCCTTGTCCGCGCTCTTCCACAGGATGGAGGCGCAGCCCTCGGGCGAGATCACCGAATAGGTGGCGTATTGCAGCATCAGCACCGTGTCGCCCACCGCGATCGCCAGCGCGCCGCCCGAGCCGCCCTCGCCGATGACGGTGACGATGATCGGCGTCTTCAGGCTCGCCATCGCGTACAGGTTGCGGCCGATGGCCTCGGACTGGTTGCGCTCCTCGGCCTCGATGCCCGGATAGGCGCCGGGCGTGTCCACGAAAGTGAAGACCGGCAGCGCGAATTTCTCGGCGAGCTGCATCAGGCGCAGCGCCTTGCGGTAGCCCTCGGGCCGCGGCATGCCGAAGTTGCGCAGGATTTTTTCCTTGGTGTCGCGGCCCTTCTGGTGGCCGATCACCACGCAGGGCTCGCCGTCGAAGCGCGCCAGGCCGCCCACGATGGAGGCGTCCTCGCCGAACATGCGGTCGCCGTGCAGCTCCTCGAAGCCGCTGAACATCATGCCGATGAAGTCGAGCGAATACGGGCGCTGCGGGTGGCGCGCCACCTGCGCCACCTGCCAGGGCGTGAGCTTGGCGTAGATGTCCTTGGAGAGCGCCTGGCTCTTCTTCGTCAAGCGCTGGATCTCCTCGGAGATGTCCACCGCCGAATCGTCCTGCGCGTAGCGCAGCTCCTCGATGCGCCCTTCCAGCTCGGCGACCGGCTGCTCGAATTCGAGAAACACCGTTTTCATGGCGGTCAGTATTCTACCGGCACCGGGTCGAGCGACCGCCACAGGTACCAGGTCGCCATCGAGCGCCACGGCCGCCAGGAATCGCCCAGCCTGCGCATGGTCTTGAGCGACACCTTGCGCTTGAAGTAGGCGAGCTGGATGCCCTTGCGCAGCCCCAGGTCGTCGAGCGGAAACACGTCGGGCCGCAGCAGGTTGAACATGAGGAACATCTCCGCCGTCCAGCGGCCGATGCCGCGCACCTGCGTGAGGTCTTCGATCACTTCCTCGTCGCTCATGGCCGGCCAACGGTGGACGTGCACGTGGCCGTCGGCAAAACGCCGCGCGAGGTCGGAGATGTACTCGCACTTGCGCCCGGACAGGCCGCAGGCCCTCAGGTCCATTGTTTTTGCTTTGAGGACGTGTTCCGGATGAACCACCGAAACATGGGCGGAAAATTTGTTCCACACGCTCTGCGCCGCGGCCACCGAAATCTGCTGGCCGACGATGGCTCGCGTCAGGGTATGGAACGGATCGCCGCGCGGCTCGAGATGGATGCGCGGAAAACGGCGGATGATCTTCGCCATCACCGGATCGCGGCGCATCAACGCCCGCTTCGCCCGGTCCCAGTATTCAGGCTTCAATCAAGAAGTAGGAGCAATAACCAGACGGGAATGCGCCGCCACGTGCTGCTTGAGGAACTCCATCTGGTCGGCGAGGATGCGGCGGTTGGTGAGAATCAGGTACTCCGCCTTGTTCGGCACGTAGGGCGCGTAGAGCAGTTCCATGCCCGCTTCCTCGGGCAGGCGGTTGCGCTTCTGCCCGTTGCACTGGCGGCAGGCGGTCACCACGTTCATCCAGGTATCGCGCCCGCCGCGCGACAGCGGCCGGATGTGGTCGCGCGTCAGCCGGAAGAAATTGAATTCGCCGGCGCAGTAGGCGCACATGTGCCGGTCGCGCCGGAACAGCTCGCGGTTGTTGAGCGGCGGCACCTGGTTGAAGCCCTTGGCCGCCAGCGCCTTGCCGCGGATGGCGATGATCGAATGCGCGGTGATGCTCGAGCGCTCCCCGGTCATGCGCGAGATGCCGCCGTAGAAGGTGAAGGTCTCGTCGCCCATGGTCCAGGCGACCAGGTTCTTGGCGTAGTAGAAGCACGCCTGCTGCCAGCTGATCCAGCGGTGCGGAACACCGTGGTTGTCCAGCGAAAGGATGAGGGGTCCGTCCATGATGGGCGAGTGATTCTGCCAATTCGCCCGGGGCTTGGCAATCCCCGCAAAAACAAAGGGCTGTGAGGAGAACCTCACAGCCCTTATTTATATAGTGCCGAAGCTACCGGTCGCCGACTGCGTCCTTGAAGCCCTGCCCCGCCGCGAACGCCGGGACGGTCTTGGCGTTGATCTTGATTTCCTTGCCGTTGGTCGGGTTGCGGCCCGCCCGCGCCTTGCGCTTGCGCGGCAAAAACGTGCCGAAACCGATCACGGTGACGCGGTTGCCCTTGGCCACGCTGGTGACGATCGCGTCGAAGATGGCGTTGACCGCCTCGCCTGCCGCCGTCTTGCTGAGATTGCCGGCACGCGCCGCAGCATGAACGAGATCCGACTTGGTTACTACGGATGGCATGCTGTTCCCCCTGCTCGCTGTGCTTGCTCTACCGACGGCGCATGATAGCCACAACGGTTCGCGAATACAATCGCCGCAACGGATTTTTTTGCGCCGCTGCGGATTTTTTCCTGAACGCGGAAAAATTTTGAACGCAATTCCCGACACATTGCCCGCGCTCCTCGCGCAACGCGTGAAGATCGGCGCGCCCGCGCTCATCGACCGCGGCTATCCGCTGTCCTTCGGCGACCTGGCGGACGAGAGCCGCCGCGTCGCGCGGGGCCTGCAGCGGCTCGGCGTGCGGCCCGGCGATTGCGTCGCGCTCTGGCTGCCGAACGTGCCCGCCTGGCTGGCCGCGTTCTTCGCCTGCGCGCAGCTGGGCGCCATCGCGGTGCTCGTCAACACGCGTTTCCGCAGCCACGAGCTCGCCGACATCCTGCATCGCTCGCGCTCGCGCGTGCTGCTGTTCTGGCCGGGATTCAAGGGGATAGACTTTTCCGGGATCCTCGCCGCCTGCGATCCGCAAGCGCTCGAGCACCTCGAAACCCTGATCGTTTATGACGAGGCAGGCGCGCCGGCGCCGGCGACGGTGCTTGGAAAAGCGGCGCTCTCCTATATGTCGCTCGCCGCAAGTGCGCCCTTGCTCGAAAACAGTGCGGCGCCGGCGGCGGGCTGCGCCATCTTCACCACGTCAGGCACGACCAAGGCGCCGAAGTTTGTGCTGCACGATCAACGCACTGTGCTGGCACATGCAAGCGACGTCGCAAGAGGTTTCAGTATCGGCGGCGACGCGGTGCTGCTGCTGGCGCCGCCGCTTTGCGGCGTGTTCGGCTTCTGCTGCGCCATGGCGGCGCTGTCGGCCGGCCGGCCGACGGTCCTCGCGCCCGCCTGGAGCGCGGAACAGGCTGCACGCGACATCGTTGCGCACCGCGTCACACACATCAATGGAACAGACGAAGCGGCCGCCCAGCTGCTAGGCATCGCTAGCGCCTCTTTTTCAAACATACGTTTCTTTGGATATGCCGCCTTCAACCCGGCGCAGGCCGATATCGTCGCGCGCGCCGATGCGCGGGGCCTGAAGCTGGTGGGCTTGTACGGTGCCAGCGAAATCCAGGCGCTGTTCGCGCGCCAGGATGAAAGCGCGCTGGTGGCCGACCGCATGCTGGGCGGCGGCCGGCCGGTGAGCCCGATTGCGCGCGCACGCGCGCGCGATCCCGAATCAGGCGCGGTACTGCCGCACGGCGTGCAGGGTGAACTGGAATTTTTCGCACCCTCCAGCCGCATGGCCGGCTATCACGGCAATCCGGGCGCGACCGGGGAGGCCTTCACCGCGGACGGCTACTACCGTTCGGGCGATCTCGGCTACACGCTTGCCGACGGCCGCTTCATCTACCTGGCGCGGATCGGGGACGCGCTGCGCCTGGGCGGTTTCCTCGTCAGTCCGGCCGAAATCGAGGCCGTGGTCCAGGAAGCGCCCGGCATCGCCGCCTGCCAGGTGGTCGGCGTGCTGCGGGCCGCCGGGCTGGTGCCGGTGGCGTTCGTGGTGCTGCACCATAGTGCAGCGCTCGATGAGCCCGCGGTGATCGCGCATGTCGCCGGCAAGTTGGCTCGATACAAGATTCCGCACCGCGTCTTCCCTGTCGACGCCTTCCCGGTCACCCCGGGCGCCAACGCGACGAAAATCCAGAAGGGCAAGCTGCGCGAGATGGCGGAGGCGCTGCTAAACTAGACGTTCAGATAAGGAGGAGGAAAACATGTTGCAGATTCAGAGACTCGCGCTGGCGGGATTGGCCGCGTCCGCGCTGGCGCTGCCCGCGCAAGCCCAGACCACCCTGACGCTGTCGTCCTGGGTGCCGCCGACGCATAGCCTCACGCTCTGGCAGCAGGGCTGGGCCGCCGAGGTGGAGAAGGCGACCAATGGCCGCGTAAAGTTCCAGTCGCTGCCCAAGGCGCCGGCCGCGCCGCCGGGAACCTTTGATGCGGTCAAGGATGGCCTCGTGGACATGTCCTACGTCACCGCCAGCTACACGCCGGCGCGCCACGTGCTGCCGTATATGGCCGAGCTGCCCGGCGCGGGCGCGACCGCGGAAATCAATTCGGTCGCCTTCAGCCGCATCCACTGGAAGTACTTCCAGCAGGTCGGCGAATACAACGGCGTGCACCTGCTCGGCGTGTGGACGCACGGCCCGGGACAGATGTTCAATACCAAGCGGCAGATCAACAGCCTCGCCGACCTCAAGGGCATGAAGATCCGCACCGGCGGCGGGATCGCGGAGAAGTTCGGCAACCTGCTGGGCGCCTCCGCGTTCGTGAAGCCGGCGCCGGAGTCCTTCGAGCTGCTCAGTTCGGGCGTCGCCGACGGCGTCTTCTTCCCGCTCGAGTCCATCGTCTCCTTCAAGCTGGATTCGG
>CAZPNH010000194.1:0-5013 GCA_964587635.1 uncultured Bordetella sp. | reverse complement strand
ATCAGCGGGCGCAATTCCGGCGGCGCCGCCGGCGCGCTGCCGCCGTGGCGCTCGAGAAATACGGTGACGCGATCCAGCGTCTCGGGCGTGATGCGCGCGCCGTCGCGCAGGCGCGCGACGAACTTGCCGTCGTTGACCGCGCGGCTGCCGAACGTGGACTCGGCGATGCCGTTGCTGCGGCAGAACGCCGAGATGCTGTCGAGCAGGGTGCTGCCTTGCTCCGCAATCGCTTCCATGCAACCCTTCCTCCTGCACGGACAGTACGGCCGGGATTGTGGGAAGACAACCACAACTCAATTCGAAAAATAGATGGGATACTGCCCATCACTAATAATCAAGGACTTACGAATGGCGGATGATCCGAAGCACGGCCTGGCCAGAGGCCTGACCAACTACGGCGACCCGGCGTTTTCGCTGTATCTGCGGCGCTCGTTCGCCAAGAGCATGGGCTACTCGGGCGAGATGCTGGCGCGCCCGGTGGTCGGCATCGCCGATTCGAAGAGCGGCTTCAACAACTGCCACCGGCATTTCCCGGAGCTGATCGAGGCGGTGAAGCGCGGCGTGATCGCCGCGGGCGGCCTGCCGATCGATTTCCCGACGACTTCCCTCGGCGAAGTGTTCCTCAGCCCGACTTCGATGATGTTCCGCAACCTGATGGCGATGGACGTCGAGGAGATGGTGCGCGCCCAGCCGATGGACGCGGTGGTGCTGGTGGGCGGCTGCGACAAGACGGTGCCCGCGCAGCTCATGGGTGCGGCGAGCGCGGACATTCCCGCGATCCAGCTGCTAGCGGGGCCGATGATGCCGACCTTGTACCGCGGCGAGCGGCTGGGCGCCTGCACCGATTGCCGCCGCTTCTGGGCGATGCATCGCGCCGGCAAGGTGGACGCGCAAGGCATCGCCGACGTCGAAGGCAATCTCGCGACCACCGCGGGCACCTGCGCGGTGATGGGGACTGCCTCCACCATGGCCTCGCTTGCTGAAGCGCTCGGCATGGCGCTGCCGGGCAGCGCGGCGATTCCCGCCGTGCATGCCGACCGCCTGCGCGCGGGCGAGGCGAGCGGCCGGCGCGCGGTCGAGCTGGTGAAGAATCCCATCCGCCCGTCGCAGGTCATCACGCAGAAATCGGTGGAGAACGCGATCCGCGTGCTGCTCGCCATCGGCGGCTCGACCAACGCCATCGTGCATCTCACTGCGATTGCCGGCCGGGTCGGCGTGAAAATCGACCTCCATCGGCTGAACGTCGTCTCCGACTCCACGCCGGTGCTGGTGGACCTGAAGCCGACCGGCCAGTTCTACATGTCGGATCTCTATGCCGCGGGCGGCGTCGGCGCGGTGCTGCGGGAACTCAAGCCGCTGCTGCATCTGGACTGCATGACCGTGACCGGCGAGACGCTGGGCGAGCGGCTCGCGCACGAGGAAGGCGCCTGGGTGGATCGCGCAGTGGTGCGGCCGTTATCCGATCCGCTGGCGAAGGAAGGCGGCCTGGTGGCACTGTTCGGCTCGCTCGCGCCCAACGGCGCCATCCTCAAGCGCTCGGCGGCGGACGCCAACCTGTTCGAGCGCGAGGGCAGGGCGGTGGTGTTCTCGTCGCTCGACGACCTGGCGGCGCGCGTCGACGATCCCGCGCTCGACATCACGCCCGAGGATTTCATGGTGCTGCAGAACGCGGGCCCGAAGTCGGGCTACGCGATGCCCGAAGCGGGCTACCTGCCGATTCCGCAGAAACTCGCGCGCGCGGGACTCAAGGACATGGTGCGGATTTCGGATGCGCGCATGAGCGGCACCGCCTACGGCACCATCGTGCTGCACGTGTCGCCGGAAGCCGCGGCCGGCGGGCCGCTCGCGCTGGTGCGCAACGGCGACCGCATCAGGCTGTCGGTGAAGGACCGCAGGATCGAGCTGCTGGTTTCACCGGCGGAGCTGGCGAAACGGAAGTCCGCATGGAAGCCGCCGGTGGCGCCGCCGGCGCGCGGCTACGCCAAGCTCTACATGGATCACGTACTGCAGGCTGAAGACGGCTGCGACTTCGACTTCCTCAGGAAAGCCTAATTACTTTGCGTAGTCGTACTTGAGCTCGTACTCGCCTTCGCTATCGATGGCGAGCCGCGCGGATTTCCAGCGCCGCTGGTCGGGCGACAGCGCATCGTTGAGGCCGACGATGCGGCGCGCGATCTCCTGAACGTTGCAGGGCACGAATTCCTCCGCATCCTCGTCGCGGTAGGTCGTGGTGACGTAGAACCTCGCTGCCACGGCCGCGTCCGCGGTCACCACCACCCAGGTCTTTTTCCAGTCCTGCGGCAGGCCGGGCGCCAGGCAGGAAAAAATCTGCTCCACCGTTTTCGCGTCCAGCTTGCGCACGGCGGGCGAGGGCGAGGGCGCGATGGCGGCGACCACGGGTGCCGGCACAGGCGCAGGTGTTGCCACGGGTGAGGGCGGCGGCACGACGACGGGCGCGGGCACCGCCACAGGCGCAACCGGTGCGGGAACAGGCGCGGGTATTGCGACCGGCGCAAGCGCAGGCGGTGGAATCAACACGGGCGTGGGTGCCGCAACCGGCGCAATGGGCGCAGGAGCCGGCGCCGGAATCGCCACGGGGGCCGGCGGCGGTGGAACGACGATAGGCGCAGGCACTGCAACTGGCGCGGGCGGTGGAGGTGGCGGTGGTACCGGTGTGGCGACCGGCGCAGGTGCCGGGGGCGGCGGTGGCACAGGCACTGCAACCGGTGCTGGAGGCGGCGGTGGAACGAGGACGGGCGCGGGCACCGCGACGGGCACCGGCGGCGGAACGACAGCAGGCACCGGTACGGCAACAGGCGGTGGCGGTGCGGGGATCGGCGTGGCGACAGGCTCTGGCGCAGGCGCGGGTACGGGCACCGGCGTCGCGACCGGCGCAGGCGGAATTGCGGCGGGCGCCGGTGCCGCCGCAGGTTCAGGCGTTGGCGCAGGCGGTGTGGCCGGCGCAGGTGCGGCGGGCGCGGGCGGCGCGCCCAGCGGCAGCGTCGGCGGCCCGTAAATCATCATGCTGGGATTGGCGGGCTCCGTCGATCCCGCCGGCCGGCCGGTTTCCGTGTCCGGGATCGGATCGGTGCGTACCGGCATCTTCTTGCGCTGGGCTTCGGCGGCGCCGGCGGCCAGCAGGGCGATCAGCGCTACCGCAACGCGCGCTGCGGCGTAACACGTTCTGCGATCAGGCACGGTTGCGGATCGCTCCCGTCATTTCTGCGCCGGCTTCCCATACTGGTCCGCCAGGTAGCCGGCGATCGCGTCGACATCCGCCTTCGGGATCGGCGCGGCGAATGCGTTGATCATCTTGTTGATCGATGCGGTCCAGCCGGCCTTGTCCATGAAGCGCGAATTCATCTGCAGGTAGTCCACGCTGTGGCAGGCGATGCATTGCATGGCCTTGTCCTTGCCCGGACCTTCCTTCAGCACGACTTTCGACTCCTGCGCCGCGGCGCTCCCGGCGAGAGCGGCGGCCACTGCGGCGATGACGATTCTCATGGTCTCTCTCCTCAGACCACTTCGATGTAAACGCGCTGGATCACGTTGTGGTGGTAGCCGGCGGGGTTGAAAACCAGCTCATCGACCTGCGTCTCGCCCGAGCGGCTGATCGCGCGGGCCATGACCACCATCGAGCCGCGTTCCTTCGTCGGCACGCCGAGCGCGAATTCACGGAACGAGTAGCGGCCGAGATCCTTGCCCAGACGGGCCCGCGCCCAGCTGGCGCCGTAGTCGGTGGAAACCTCGACCCGCTCGATGCCGGCGCCGCCGTCGAAGGCGATGCCTTTCACTTCGACCGGCTGGCCGCGCGCGACCTGCTGGCCGCTCCTCAGCGACGTGATGAGCGAATTCACCACCATCGTGGTGATCGGCTCGTTGGGCGCGTAGAGCTGGGAGCTGAAGGTCGGCGTCTTGAATTTCCCGCGCGGCAGGCGGTAGGCCGTGCTCATCCAGAAATTCTTCTCGGGCTGCGCAACCACGCGGATGGAAACGAGCTGCTTGATCCAGTAGGTGCCGGTCCAGCCGGGCACCACCAGCCGCGCCGGAAAGCCGTTCCAGTGCGGCAGCGGCTCGCCGTTCATCTCGAATGCGATCAGCACGTCCTCGCCCATGGCCACTTCCAGCGGCAGCGACTTGACGAAGTCCGGCGTTTTGTCGAGCGGCGGATGATCCGCGCCATCCAGCACCACCTCGAGCGCTCCCGCCTTGATTCCGGCGCTGGACAGCACGTCTTTCAGGCGCACGCCGCGCCAGACCGCGTTGCCCATGGCGCCGACGCCCCATTCGACGCCCGGCACGTGCGGCTCGAACAGGCCGCGGCGGTTTCCCGAACACTGGTTCACCGCCGTCACCTGCGCCGACTTGAAGTCCTTCTTCAACTGCGCCAGCGTGAGCTTGATTTCCCGCTCCGCGGCGTCGCCGCCGATGCTGAGCACCCAGTCCCTGGCGCTGACCGGGGGAATCCCCGCGAGGTGGTAGCGCACGAAGAACGCCTTGTTCGGCGTGATCGGCGTCCTGAAATACTCGACCGGCGTCTCGAAATTGGGCGGGCGGTAGGTTTTCTTGATCAACGGGAATTTTCCCGGCAGCGCGTACAGCACCTGCTCCGCGAGAGCGCCGTCGGGAATTTCCGCGAGCCCCAGGCTCGCCGTGCCCCCGACCGGCGCCGCCAGCGCGCGCGGCAGCGCGCCCAATGCGGCAAGCGCGCCCGCGCCGGAGATTCCGGCGACAAACGCGCGGCGGGATTTGCTGCGGCTGGAACTGTCCATCGATCCCTCCTGGAGTCCGGCAAGTGGGTCATTTGCCAGGGCGCAAGCTTAGCGCATCCGCCTGCCGCGCGCCGCAGCAATGACCGCTGTTGGTGTACGCTTGCGCGAGTGAAACGGACCGCGGCGAAAACCCGGATATCGAAGCGGCTGGTGGTGGCGATCACCGGCGCGAGCGGCGCCGCCTACGGCGTCAAGCTGCTGCGCGAACTGCGCAAGGCGCTGGGCTGGGAGAGCCACCTGG
>CAZPNH010000193.1:0-5023 GCA_964587635.1 uncultured Bordetella sp. | reverse complement strand
AGTCGCGCGCCGCAGGCGGCGCGCATCACCGACAAGATGCCGGCCAATTTCAATTTCATCGGGCTGATTCACCTGATCCTGCCACGGGCGAAGATCGTGCACGTGCGGCGCGACCCCGTGGATACCTGCGTGTCGTGCTTCACGCGCCTGTTCAACCGCAGCCAGCACCAGAGCTACGACCTGGCCGAGATCGGCCGCTACTACCGCGCCTACGCCGAGCTGATGGCGCATTGGCGCCAGGTGCTGCCGGCCGGCGCCTTCTACGACATCCAGTACGAGGCGCTGGTCGCCGACCCGGAACGCGAGGCGCGCGCGCTGCTCGACTACTGCGGCCTGCCATGGGACGATGCGGTCCTGCAGTTCCACCAATCTGGGCGGCAGGTGCGCACGGCGAGTGTCACGCAGGTACGCCAGCCCGTGTATCGCAGTTCGGTGGCGAAATGGCGTCATTACGAGCGCCACCTCGGGCCGCTGCTCGAGGCGCTGGGCGACTTGGTGCCTCGCGCGCCCGCGGAGAGACCTGCATGATTGACGCATCCGGAGTTCGCCGCATCCTGCTCGCCGCGCTGCTGGCCCTTCCGGCGCTCGCCCACGCGCAGGCGAAAGTCGGGGATCGCTTCGGCGACTGGGTGTTTCAGTGCGTCGCGCTGGCGGAGGGCAAGACCGCCTGCGCGCTCGACTATACGCTGGTCTCGCGCCCCGACAACCGCCCTGTCCTGCGCCTGAGCCTCGGCCGCAACTGGAAGGGCGAGGGCGTCGTGCTGACCGCGATCATGCCGCTCGGCATCTGGCTGCCGGCGGGCGCGAGCGGCACGGTCGACCAGGGCAAGCCGTTCGCGTTCACGCTCGAAACCTGCCTGCAGCAGCGGTGCATCGGCACGTACCCGGTGAGCGGCGAGTTCCTCAAGGCGCTGCGCGACGGGAAGCAGCTTTCCGTGAGCTTCACGCTGTCCGGCGAGCGCAAACGCGTCACGCTGGATGCCTCGCTCGCCGGGCTCGCCGACGGCCTCAAGGCGGCGAGGATCGAATAGGCGCGCGCGCCGTCGCGCTCGCGGTCTGCGGCGCCCTCGCGCTCGCTGCGTGCTCGGGGTTGGACCTCGGCGCGCGGCGCGCGGCGTCGGCGCGCGTCGCCGCCGACGCCGGCTGGCAGCGCCTCAGCCTCTCCGCAGATCCGTTCGTGCTCGCCGCGTTCGTCCCGCCGCTCGCGCGCGCCGGTGACGCGTTGACGGTCTACCTCGAGGGGGACGGGCTTGCCTGGCTCGACGCCGGGACGCCCTCGGAGGACCCGACGCCGCTCGAGCCGCTCGCGCTGCGGCTCGCGCTACGCGATGCGGGCCCGGTGGCGTACCTCGCGCGGCCCTGCCAGTACGTCGCCGGCGCCGAGCGGCGCGGCTGCACGCCGATCTATTGGACCACCCGCCGCTTCGCCCCGGACGTGGTGCGCGCGACCAGCGCGGCAATCGATCAACTGAAGGCGCGCAGCGGCGCGACCCGCCTGGTCCTCGTCGGCTACTCGGGCGGTGGCGTGCTCGCCGCGCTGGTCGCGGCCGCGCGCAGCGACGTCGCGAGGCTGGTCACCATCGCCGCGCCGCTCGATCAGCGCGCATGGACGCGCGCCGAGGGTCTCGCACCGCTTACGGGATCGCTTAATCCGGCCGATGAGTGGGAAAAGCTGCGGCACCTCCCGCAGATGCACTACGTCGGCGGCCGCGACCGGATCGTCGGCGCGACCGGCGCACGCGCCTTCGCCGCGCGGTTCCCGCCGGGCGAGCGGCCGCCCGTCGAAGAGATCCCCGAGTTCGACCATCACTGCTGCTGGGTGGAGCGCTGGCCCGCGCTCGAGTGCAACGCAGGATGCCCTTCGCTTGGGCGATTCGATATGATTCCGCCATGAACATTACGGATCCGATCCGCCACTTCGCGCAAAATTCGCCCGATGCGCCCGCAGTACTGAATTTCGGCGATCTCATCACCTACGCGCAGCTCGATGCGGTCATCGATGCGATAGCCGCCCGGATTGCGGCCATGGGTCTTGCGGCCGGCGACGTCGCCGGCGTTCAGCTCTCGGACAACTATGGCCAGCTCGCGTTCACGTTGGCGCTCGCGCGCCTTGGCGTGGCCGCCGCGACCTCGGCGGACGTGATGCGCGGGGTCGGGAAGGTCGCCCGCAAGACCTGCTTTGCGGATGCGGCCCGGTCCGCCGGCATCGCCGGCGGCAGCACTCTGGTCGACGAGAGCTGGTGGCGCAGCCCGGCGCGAGGCGAGCGCGTTGCGCGCGTGCCCTCGCACCCGGACGCGAAGGCGACCTGCATGATCACGGGCTCCTCGGGCACCACGGGCATTCCCAAGGCATTCGCGATCAGCCACGAGCTCATGTGCCGGAGGATGTATCACAAATGGCTCGGAACTCGCATGCCGGACTCCGCACGCCAGATCTGCACGCTGGGCATCGAGAGCTACTACGGCTTCGGCACCGCGCTGAAGGCGCTTTGGACGCGCGGCCTCGTCGCGGCCTCACTGCCCTGGGCCGACATTCACGCTGCGATTGCGCTGCACCGGATCAACTGCCTCGTCGCGTCGCCGGCGCAACTGAGCAAGATCCTCGAGGAGTTGCCGGCGTCGGCGGCACCGTACCCGACGCTGGAGTACGTCGAGGTCAGCGGCAGCACGCTGCCGCCACGCCTCGCAGCGCAGGCGCGCGCGCGGCTGAGTCCGAACCTTTACGTCGGCTACGGCTCGGCCGAGACGGCCGGAGTCGCGCGCGGTCCGGTGGAGACGCTTGCGCAGCATCCCGGCGCAGTGGGCTGGGTCGATCCGGGCGTCCTGGTTGAGGTGGTGGATGCCGACGGTCGGCCGCTGCCCGCGGGAAGCGAGGGGGTTGTCCGCGTGCGCAGCCCGTACGCCATCGCCGCCTACCTAGGCGACGCGGAGGCGAACGCGCAGGCGTTCCGCGATGGCTGGTTCTATCCGGGCGATGTCGGCGTGCTCGCGGACACGGGGCTCCTGAGCATCGCAGGGCGCACCGGCGAAATCATCAACGCGGGCGGCGTCAAGGTCAGCCCGCAGTACATCGAGAACGTCGTGCTCGAAAATCCGGATATTGCCGAGGCAGCCGTATTCACGTTGACGCGAGAAGCCACCGGCATCGAGGAGATCTGGGTTGCGATCGTCCAGCGCCGGCCGGTCGACACGGCGGCGCTGCACGCCCACTGCGCGCGGCGCCTCGGCGGCCGCGCGCCGAAGTCGATCCTCCTCACGGCGGTCCTGCCGCGCAACGCGAACGGCAAGCTGCTGCGCGAGCAGCTGGTCGCGATGGCGGCCTCGGCGACCAAGATTTCATCCGGGCCCGCGAGCAGGTAGGCGGGGCGACTGCGGAGCATCGTGAACCTTCTTCAATCCCAACATTGAAGTGGGTCGTTAAGATCTTTGGTTTGGCGATGAACGACCGTCTTGCACAAGTTGGCGTGCGGAGGCGACGCGTATCCCGGCAACTAAGTATTTGATTTGCCGCAGCGTCGACAATCGGCAACTGGCCGCGAGATTCCTGGGACCGCTACGTCGCTGATCTAGAGGCGCGAGCTTGATGTGTTGGCGTCCCCACGGGGATTCGAACCCCGGTTCTCACCGTGAAAGGGTGGTGTCCTAGGCCTCTAGACGATAGGGACTGCGGTACTGCCTGTTTGTGTGGTGGAGGTAAGCGGGATCGAACCGCTGACCTCTTGCATGCCATGCAAGCGCTCTCCCAGCTGAGCTATACCCCCACACGAGGGCGCGGATTATATCACTTGCATGGCCCGAGCCGCGTGGCCTTGAGGATCGAGCGCACTTCCACTGCCTGGTCGCCCTGCTTCATGCGCACCACGATTTCGCCGTTGAGCGAATCGTGGGCGTAGCGCAGCGAGCCGCTGCCGCTGAGCGCCGAGGCGCAGGCGATGTCGAAGCTGAAAGTCGCGCCGTCGTCGCGGCGGTTGTTGAACGCGCAGCCCGGGCCCGGGCCGCCGATCAGGTTGGCGGGATCCTTCGCGTCGGCCGCGGTCATGCACTGGGTCTGCTTGACGGGCGTCGAGGGCGCGCCGGGCATCACGGTGGTGATTTCCAGCTCCCAGTTGCCCTCGCCGATGTCGGCGCGCGCGGGAAAGCATGCCAGTGCGAATGCGATGAACAGTGCGGTTCTCATGTCGTCACTCCTTCAGGTGTTGGGCGAGGCGCGCGAGCACGGCGTCGCGGCCGATCAGTTCCAGTGTCGCATCCAGCGAGGGCGTCTGCGTGCGCCCGGTGACCAGCAGCCGCGCCGGCATCGCCAGTTCGGGCATTTTGAGGCCGGTGGCCTTCAGCGTTTCGCTCACCGCCGCGGCGAGCGACTTGCGGTCCCAGGCGGCGGCCGCGAGCTTCTCCCGCAGCAGCCTGAGGGCGGGGCGCGTCCTGTCGTTCACCAGTTCGGCGAGATCCTTCGCGGCAGGCTGCTCGTAGACGTAGAACAGCTGCGCCGACTCGGCCAGGTGCCGCAGGGAGTTGGCGCGGTCCTTCAGCAGGGCGACGACCTTTTCCGCCGGCGGATTTTCCTTCACTTCGAGAAAAGGCTTCAACAGGGAGGCGAGGCGCGCGTCGTCAGCCGTCTTGATGTGCTGCTGGTTCGTCCACAGCGCCTTGTCCGGATCGAATTTCGCCGGTGAGCGGCTGACGTGGCGGAAGTCGAACCACTCCACCAGCTGCTGCACCGAAAACACCTCGCTGTCGCCATGCGACCAGCCCAGGCGCGCAAGATAGTTGAGCAGCGCCTCCGGCAGGAAACCTTCGTCGCGGTACTGCATGACGCCGACCGCGCCGTGGCGCTTCGAGAGGCGCTCGCCGTCCGCGCCGAGGATCATCGGCAGGTGAGCGAACGCGGGAAGCGCCTGCCCCATCGCATTGAAGATATGGATCTGCCGCGGCGTGTTGTTGACGTGGTCGTCGCCGCGGATCACGTGCGTGATCTGCATGTCGAGGTCGTCCACCACCACGCCGAAGTTGTAGGTCGGCACGC
>CAZPNH010000192.1:0-5042 GCA_964587635.1 uncultured Bordetella sp. | reverse complement strand
CCGCAGCGAGCTCGATAGAAGAACGCATCAAGGGCCTGCCGATACCCGCCCTGATCGTGTGGGGCGAGGAAGACCGCGCCATCCGGGTCGTGACCGCCGGCATCCTGCACGATCTCCTGCCGCGATCGCAGGTCATCCTCATGCCGGGCGTCGGCCACCTGCCGATGGTCGAGCGGCCGCGGCAAAGCGCCGAGGATTACCTGCGCTTTCGCGCGTCCTTCTAGTCCTGCAGCAGTTCGACCGCGTAGCCCGCGGCGATCCAGGCCTCCAGGCCGCCGTGCAGCGGCCGTACCCGCGTGAAGCCGCTGTTCATCAGCAGCTTGGCGGCCTCCGCCGCCGACACCTCGTTCGGGCAGGTGCAGTACAGGATGATGTCGCGGTCGCGCGGCAGGTCGCCGACGTGCTGGCTCACGGCATGCAGCGGCACATGCCGCGCGCCGGGAATGCGCTTGGGCTCGAGCGTCCTCGCAGTCTGCGACCGCACGTCGACGACCACGGGGCCTGCGCCCGCCTCCATCAGGCGGTAAAGCTCGTCGACGCTGATGCGCGCCATGCGCAGCATGGTGAAGAAGCGGTGCCGTTCCCACCACTTGTAGGCGACGTAAGCGGCGCACAGCACGATCACGACGGCGACCGCCACGGTTCCCATGCGCTCCAGCCACGCGAGAAGCAACTCGATCTGCTCCTTGAATACCATCCCAACGCCCAATGCCGCTCCGGTCCATAGGAACGCGCCCAGGGTGCTGAAGAACAGGAAGCGCGGCCAGCCGATGCCCGTGGCGCCCGCGAGCGGCGGCGCGACGGTGGCGAGGCCCGGAACGAAGTTCGAGATCAGCAGCGCGTTCATGCCCCAGCGCTCGAACAGCGTCTGGGTCTGGTTCACGCAATAGTCAGGCGTGAGCGATACGCGGCATAGCATCTTCATGATGCCGTTGCCGTAGCGCCGGCCCGCGGCGTACCAGACAGAATCGGCGATCAGCGTTGCCGCGACCGCGACGCCGAACAGCCCGGGCGCCGACAGCCTGCCGTCCGCCGCGAGCGCGCCCGCCACCATCAGTGCGGGAATCGCGGGCGTCGGCAGCCCCAGTTGATCCAGCAGCACGTTGGCGAATACCAGCGCCAGCCCGTGCTGGGCGATCAGTTGGCTGATGTGCTGCATCCGGTTAAAAAGCGAAGCAGTCGCAGCCCAAACTCCATGGGCCCGGCGCTGCAGAGTACGAATGGTATGGCAATCCACGCAGGTGGCCGCCGAATTTTGCGACAGGCGACCACGCCGGCAAGATGGGTAGTGCAGGAGGCGAGAGCGGCGCGAATGGCCCGGCGCCGTGCACGACCTTGCCATCGACCATCGTGAGCACGGACTCGAGTTTCTGTATACGCTCCTCCGGGATGGAGAAGTAATCCTCCGACAGCACCGTCAGGTCAGCAAGTTGTCCGGGGACGATCGCGCCTTTCTTTCCGAGCTGGGCCGAGAACCAGCTGCTGCCGACCGTACACAGCCGCAGCGCTTCCATCCGGTCCAGACGGCTTGCGTCCGGATAGAGCGCCAAGCCGCCGAGCGTGCGGCCCGACACGAGCCAGTACAACGACACCCAGGGGTTGTAGCTGGCCACGCGCGTGGCGTCGGTGCCGGCGCCGACCGGGATTCCCATCTTGAGCATATGCGCGATGGGCGGCGTGCGCTCGGCGGCCTTGGCGCCGTAGCGTTGCACAAAGTACTCGCCCTGGAAGGCCATGCGGTGCTGCACGGCGATGCCGCCGCCGAGCTCGCGGATGCGCTCCAGGCTGCGCTCGGAAGCTGTTTCGGCGTGGTCGAAGAACCAGTTCAATCCCTTGAGCGGCACTTCGCGGTTCACTTCCTCGAACACGTCGAGGAAGCGTGTGATGGACTGGTCATAGGTCGCGTGCAGGCGGAACGGCCAGCGATTGCGCGCGAGCACGCCGACAACCTCCTTGAGCTCGCCTTCCATGCCCCCGGGAAGGTCCGGACGCGGCTCGAGAAAGTCCTCGAAGTCGGCCGCGGAGAACACCAGCATCTCGCCCGCGCCGTTCATGCGCAGGAAATCGTCGCCCTGCCCCGGCGAAGTCATCTTCGCCCAGCGCACAAAATCGTCCTTCTCCTGCTTGGGTTTCTGCGTGAAGAGGTTGTAGGCGATGCGCAGCGTCATCTCGCCGCGCCGGTGCAGTTCGGTGATGACGTCGTAGTCCTCGGGATAGTTCTGGAAGCCGCCGCCCGCGTCGATGACGCTGGTGACGCCCAGGCGGTTGAGCTCGCGCATAAAGTGCCGCGTGGAATTCATCTGCTGCTCGGGCGGCAGCCTGGGGCCCTTCGCCAGCGTGGCGTAGAGGATATTGGCGTTCGGCCGCGCAATCAGCAGGCCGGTGGGCTCGCCGGCCTTGTCGCGCTGGATTTCGCCGCCCGACGGGTCCGGCGTGTCGCGCGTAAAGCCGACCGCACGCAACGCGGCGCGGTTGAGCAGCGCCCGCGCGTACAGATGCAGGACGAATACCGGCGTCTCGGGCGCCGCCGCATTCAATTCCTGCAACGTCGGCATGCGCCGCTCGGCGAACTGGAATTCCGACCAGCCGCCCACCACGCGCACCCACTGGCCCGGCGGCGTGCGCTGCGCCTGCGCGCGCAGCATGCGCAGCGCATCGGCGAGCGACGGCACGCCGTCCCAGCGCAGCTCCATGTTGTAGTTGAGCCCGCCACGAATGACATGGATGTGCGAATCGTTCAACCCGGGAATCGCGGTGCGCCCGCCCAGGTCGATGACCTTCGTGGCGCTTCCCTGGAAGGCGAGTACGTCCTTGTCGCTGCCGGCGGCCAGGAAGCGGCCATCCTTCACCGCCACGGCCTGTACGACGCTGCGCCGCTCGTCCTGGGTGGCGATTTTCCCGTTGCTGAGAATCACATCGGCGACGCTGCTCTCCATACGGAAAAGATTGTAGCGAGAGTTACCTGACCCATAATGGGCCATGACCGGCGCTCCCTGTCCCCCCGAATCGCGCAAGTGGATCCTCGCCGCCACCATCCTCGGCTCGAGCCTGGCCTTCATCGACAGCACCGTCGTCAACGTGGCGCTGCCGGCGCTGCAATCGCAAATGGGCGCGACGATTCTCGACGTGCAGTGGGTGGTGGAAGCCTACGCGCTGTTTCTTGCCGCGTTGCTACTGACCGGCGGCGCGCTGGGCGACCGCTATGGCCGCAGGCGCGTCTACGCCATCGGCATCGCGCTGTTCGCACTGGCCTCGGCCTGCTGCGGACTGGCCTCGAGCATCCAGCAGCTCATCGTCGCGCGCGGCGTGCAGGGCGTGGGCGCCGCGCTGCTGGTGCCGGGCAGCCTCGCCATCATCAGCGCTTCGTTCGGCGACGAGGAGCGCGGCAAGGCGATCGGCATCTGGTCCGCATTCACCTCCATCACCTCGGCGGTCGGCCCGCTGCTCGGCGGGTCGCTCATCGAGCACGTTTCCTGGCGGGCGATTTTCTTCCTCAACGTTCCGCTGGCGGCCGCGGTGCTGGTTCTCATCTACCGCCATGTGCCCGAGAGCAGCGACGGCCAGGGCGGCCGCGGCCTGGACGCCCGGGGAGCGGCGCTCGCCACGCTGGGCCTGGGCGCGGTGGTCTACGGGCTGATCGAATCCGGGCCGGCCGGTCTCGCGAAGCCGGCGATCGTGGCGACGCTGGGCGCCGGCCTGACCCTGCTGCTGCTTTTTTTCTTCGTCGAAATGCGCGTCAAGGATCCGATGCTGCCGCTCGCGCTGTTCCGCTCGAGGGATTTCAGCGGCGCCAACCTGCTCACCCTGCTGCTGTACGCGGCGCTGGGCGGCAGCCTGTTCTTCCTGCCGCTCAACCTGATCCAGCTGCAGGGCTACTCGGCCACGGCGGCGGGCGCCGCGCTGCTGCCGGTCGTGATCCTCATGTTCCTGCTGTCGCGCTGGTCCGGCGGCCTGATCGCGCGCATCGGCGCGAAACTGCCGCTGGTGATCGGGCCCGTGATCGCCGCCGCGGGCTTCGCGCTCTTCACGCTGCCCGGCGTCGGAGGCAGTTACTGGACGACGTTCTTCCCCGCAATCGTCGTGCTCGGCCTGGGCATGGCGGTCAGCGTCGCGCCGCTCACCACCACGGTGATGAACGCCGTCGAGCGAAGCCACGCCGGCATCGCGTCGGGCATCAACAACGCGGTAGCCCGCACCGCGGGCCTGCTCGCGGTCGCCCTGTTCGGACTGGTCATGTCGCAGGCCTTCGACCGCCATCTCGACCGGCAACTCGCGGCCGCGAATGTTCCCGGCGACATCGCGCTCGAGATGAGCGACCGGTCGAAACTCGCCGCGATGGACATTCCCGCGCGCGCGACCGCGGCGACGCGCAGCGTACTGCAGCAGGCGGTCGCCGGATCGTTCGCCGCCGGATTCCGCCGCGTGATGCTGATTTCGGCGGCGCTCGCGCTGCTGGCGGCGCTGGGCGCCTGGCTGACGATCAGCGGCCCGGCTCGTCGCCCTTCCGGCTAGCCTCGAACAGGAACCACACGCGCCGCTCGGCTTCGTCGATCCAGACCTCGAGCAGGCTGGCGGTGGCGACGTCGTGGTATTCGTCGCAGACGTCGTGCAGCGAGCGCATGTGCGCGGCGAGCTGCATGTTGTCGTCGCGCAGCTCGGCCAGCATGTCGAGCGGCGAGACGTAATCGGCGTCGTTGTCCTTGATGCGCTGGAGCCGGCCGATGTGGCCGACCGAGCGAATCGCTCCGCCGCCAACCTTGCGCGCGCGCTCGGCGATCGGATCGGCGATGGCGAAAATCTGGTCGGCCTGCTCGTCCAGCAGCAGGTGGTAGTCGCGGAAGTGCGGCCCGGACACGTGCCAGTGGAAATTCTTCGTCTTCAGATACAGCGCGTACACGTCGGCGAGCAGCAGGTTGAGCCCGCCCGAGAGGTCGCGCGACGCCGCGGCGCCGAGATCGGTGGGCGTCTTGAGCGGCGCCATGCGTTTGGTTTTTGCGTCCTTTGCGTTCATAGCGTGTTTCTCCTTTTGAATGTGGGCGGAT
>CAZPNH010000191.1:0-5048 GCA_964587635.1 uncultured Bordetella sp. | reverse complement strand
TCCTCATGGCGCTCACCGACAAGGCCAAGCGCGCGCGCGGCGGTATTTCCGCTTTCCTCATCGACAAAGGCACCCCCGGCTTCAAGGTGCTGCGCCGTATCCCGATGATCGGCGGCCAGTACACCTACGAGGTCGCGCTGGAAGACTGCCGTGTGCCGGAATCCAAGCTGCTCGGCCGCGAAGGCGAGGGCTTCGCGCCCATGCAGCTGCGGCTCTCGACGCGCCGCCTGCAGATGGCCTGCTGGTGCATCGGTGCCGCGCAGCGCGCGCTGGACATGATGTGCGAGCACGCGCGCCTGCGCGTGACCTTCGGCGCGCCGCTCGCGGAGCGCCAGACCATCCAGTGGTGGGCCGCCGACGCCGCGACCCGCATCCACGCCTGCCGGCTGATGGCTTACGATGTGGCCTGCAAAATCGACAGGAAGCACGAAGTGCGCACCGAAGTGTCCATGATCAAGGTGTTCGCCACCGAAATGGCGGCGGAGGTCATCGATCACGCCATGCAGGCCTTCGGCGCCATGGGCATGACCAAGGAATTGCCGCTGCAGCTCATGGCGAGCAAGGTGCGCACCATGCGCATCTACGAGGGCCCCTCGGAAGTGCACCGCTGGGTGATCGCGCGCCGCGTGCTGGGACTGCGCTGAATTCATGAGCGCTGCAACATACAAGGACATCGGCGTCGCCATGGACGGGCACGTCGCCACCGTGGAAATCCGCCGGCCGCCGAACAATTTCTTCGACAACGCGCTGATCGCGGAAATCGCCGCGGCCTTCGAGGCGCTCGACGCGGATCCGCAGTGCCGCGCCATCGTGCTCGCCGCGCAGGGCAAGGCGTTTTGCGCCGGCGCGGAATTCGCCAACCGCCCGGACGTTGCGACGGCGGGCGAGGGCGGCGCGACGAAGCATCTGTACAAGGAAGCGACACGCCTGTTCCGCATCCGCAAGCCGGTCGTCGCAGCGGTGCACGGCGCCGCGGTGGGCGGCGGACTGGGCCTCGCGCTGGTGGCGGATTTCCGCGTCACCTGCGCGGAAGCGCGCTTCAGCGCCAATTTCAACCGGCTGGGTTTTCATCCCGGCTTCGGCCTCACCACCACGCTGCCGCGCCTGGTCGGCGCGCAGCAGGCGGCGCTGCTGTTCTACACGGCGCGCCGCATCTCGGGCGATGAAGCAGTGCGCATCGGCCTGGCGGACCAGCTCGTGGCGCAAGACGAAGTGCGGACCGCAGCGCAGGCGCTGGCGCTGGAAATCGCGCAATCGGCGCCGCTGGCGGTGATGTCCACGCGCGAAACGCTGCGGCGCGGGCTGGCGGACGCCATCGAAGCCTCCACCGAGCGCGAGCTGGTGGAGCAGAAATGGCAGCGGCGCACCGCCGATTTCAAGGAAGGCGTGAAGGCCATGGCCGAACGCCGCTTGCCGGATTTCAAGGGGAAATGAATGGGCAGTGACCTGTTTTCGCTGCAGGGCCGCGTGGCCCTCGTAACCGGCGGCTCGCGCGGCATTGGCCGGATGATCGCCGCCGGCTTCATCGCGCAGGGAGCGAGGGTCTACATCTCGTCGCGCAAGGCGGAGGTGTGCCGGAAGACCGCCGCCGAGATGTCGAAAGGCGGCGGCACCTGCATCGCGCTGCCGGTGGATACCTCGAGCGTCGCCGGCGCGAAGGAACTCGCCAAGGCCTTCGGCGCGCTTGAGCCGAAGCTCGACATCCTGGTCAACAACGCGGGCGCGGCCTGGCTGGAGAAATTCGACGTTTTCCCGGAAAAAGGCTGGGACAAGGTGCTGGACCTCAACCTCAAGGCGCCGTTCTTCGTCACGCAGGCGCTCATCGGTCCGCTGCGCGCGGCGGCGAGCAAGGCGCGGCCGGCCAAGGTGATCAACATCGCCTCCATCGACGGCGTGTCCGTGAATCCGCAGGAGACCTATTCCTACGCTGCGAGCAAGGGCGGCCTGATCCACCTCACCAAGCGCATGGCCCTGCGCCTGATCGAGGACCACATCGTGGTCTCGGCGATCGCGCCGGGCGCGTTCAGCTCCGACATGAACACGGAAGCGCGCGACCACGCGGAAAAAATCGCCGCGCGCATCCCCGCGAAGCGCATCGGCACGGACGAGGACATGGCGGGCGCGGCGATCTACCTCGCTTCCCGCGCCGGCGACTACGTGGTCGGTTCTACCCTGATTGTCGATGGTGGCGTAACCTACGCGCGGTGAACTGGAAGAGACTGGGGGACGCATCATGCCGCTGACCGAACTGAACCATTATTTCGTGCGCGCCAACGACCTGGAGCGCACCAAGGATTTCTACGTCGAGGTGCTCGGCTTCGAAGTCATGCCGCGCCCGCCGTTTCCCTTCCCCGGCTACTGGCTGGGCGTCAACGGCAAGATCCAGGTGCACATGGGTCCGGCCGGCATTCCCAACCAGGAGATGTACTACCTGGGCACGCCGAAGAACGCCGCCACCGAATACTCGGGCGTGGTGGACCACATCGCCTTCCTCGCCAGCGAGCCGCAGGAATTCGTCCAGCGCTTCAAGAAACTCGGCATGAGCTACCGGCCGCGCAGCCTGCCGGAGTCGGAACTGTTCCAACTCTTCATCAAGGATCCGAACGGCATCACCATCGAGCTCAATTTCTTCGGCATCAAGGACGCGCCCGACTGGGGCGGCGAGGATTACTCCAAGATGGAAAAGGTGGCCGGCTGATGAGTGCGCTGCCCCAGGCCGCGCCCAGTTTCGCGGGCGTCGGCTACGAAGAGGCGCTGCAGCGGGCGAGGGACCTCGTGCCCGCGCTGCGCGAGCGCGCCGCGGCCGCCGAGTCGGACCGCATCATGCCGTCGGCGACGCAAGCCGACCTGCATCGCACCGGGCTGATGCGCGTGATGCAGCCCAAACGCTGGGGCGGCATGGAGTTCGATTTCATCGCCTACGTGGACTTTTCGGAGGCGCTGGCGCGCGGCTGCGCCTCCACGGGCTGGACCTACGGCAACCTGATGATCCACCACTGGATGCTGGCGATGTACGACGAGCGCGCCCAGGAGGAAGTCTGGGGCGCCAACCCGGACGCCATGATCGCCTCCGGCATCGCCTATCCGCAGGGCAGCGGCAAGCGCGCCAAGGGAGGTTTCACCATCAGCGGCCGCTGGAATTTCTCCAGCGGCGTCAACATCGCCGACTGGAACATGCTCGCGGTGACCGTTCGCGATGGCGAGAACGCCGTCGATCACCGCATGTGCCTGCTGCACAAATCCGAATACGACATCGTCGACGACTGGCACGTGCTCGGCATGCGCTCCACCGGCAGCATGACGGTGGTGGCGAAGGATGTGTTCGTGCCGGAATACCGCGCGCTGCCCGTCTACGACGTGCGCGGCGGCGACCAGTTCCCCGGCGCGCGCGGCAATCCCAACCCGGTGTACCGCGTGCCGCTGTCGGCGCTCGCCGCGCACGGCATCGGCGGCGTCGCGGTCGGCAACGCGCAGGCCGCGCTCGAACTCAGCATCGAAGCGGTCAAGTCGCGCAGCACCAGCTACATGGGCCTCAAAATGCGCGACATTCAGTCGGTGCAGGTGCGCACCGGCGCCGCCGGCGCGCGCATCGACGCGGCGCGCCAGCTCATCCGCAGCGACTGCTTCGAGGCGATGGACCTCGCCCGGCGCAACGTCATGCCGGACCCCCTCACCAAGCTGCGCTTCAAGCGCAACCTCGCGCTGGCCGCGCAGCTGTGCACCGAGGCGGTGGACCTGCTGCACGTCATGGCGGGCGCCAACGGCATCTACGACGGCTACCCGATCCAGCGCATCTTCCGCGACGCGCACGCGCTGGGCGCGCACATGAGCTTCAATACCGACGCGCAATTCTCGAGCTGGGGCCTGGCCGCGCTGGGCGGCGAAAACTTCCCTCCCACGCTCTAGGCGGGCGCCATGCGCCTCGCCGCCTTCATGATGCCGCTGCATCCGCCGGGCCGGCGCCCGGCGGAGACGCTGGCCGAGGACCGCGAGGCGATCCTGCTCGCCGACCGGCTGGGCTACTGCGAGGCCTATGTCGGCGAGCACGTCACCGACCTCGCCGAGAACATCACCTCCTGCCTGATGTTCCTCGCCAGCCTCGCGCACGACACGAAGAACATCGTGCTCGGCACGGGCACCATCAACATGCCGAACAGCCATCCGGCGGCCATCGCGGCGCAGGTGGCGATGCTGGATCACCTGCTCGAGGGCCGCTTCATCCTGGGCATCAGCCCGGGCGGGTTGCTGTCGGACGCCGAGGTGTTCGGCAATTTCGCCAAAGACCGCAACGCGATTTTCCTGGAATCCATCAACATGGTGCTCGACATCTGGGCGAAGGATGCGCCCTATGACCTGCGCGGCAATTTCTTCGAGGTAACGACAAAGAAGACTGCCATCCCGGAGATCGGGCAGGGCGCGATCCTCAAGCCCTACCAGCGGCCGCATCCGCCGATCGTCGTGACCGCGGTGGCGCCGCATTCGAGAGGCGTGATGGAGGCGGCCAAACGGGGCTGGCTGCCGATTTCGGCGAACTTCCTGCTGCCCGAATGGGTGGCCACGCACTGGGCGAAGCTGGTCGAGGGCAAGCCGGACGCGAAGCCGTCGGACTGGCGCGTCGCCAAATCCATTTTCGTCGCCGATGACGGCAAGGTCGCCGAGCGTTACGGATATTCCGCGGAAGGGCCCTACCACTTCTACTTCAGGCAGCTGATCCGGAAATTGGTGGGCGCGGGCGGGCGCGGCAACCTGTTCAAGCTCGACCAGAACCAGCCCGACAGCGAGATCACGCCGGACGCGGTGACGAAGCAGCTGGTGATCGCGGGAACGGTGAACGGCGTGGTGGAGCAGATCCTCGCGTTCCGCGAAAAAACCGGCGATTTCGGCACGCTGGTGTACGCCTGCCACGACTGGATGGACCCGGCGCTCGGCAGGCGTTCCATGCAGTTGATGGCGGAAGAGGTGATGCCGCGCGTCAATGCGGCGTTGAAGGCAGGCTGACCCGCTAGCCCGCCTTGGCGCCCGGCAGGTCGTCGTCCAGCGGCACGCCG
>CAZPNH010000190.1:0-5048 GCA_964587635.1 uncultured Bordetella sp. | reverse complement strand
CAGAACTACGTCGAGCCGGTCGAGGACAAGAAACTCATCACCGAGGCCATCAACGGCATGCTCTCGGGGCTCGATCCGCATTCGGCCTACCTGGACGCCGAGGCGTTCAAGGAACTGCAAGTCGGCACGCAGGGCCAGTTCGGCGGCCTGGGCATCGAGGTCGGCATGGAAGACGGCCTGGTGAAGGTGATCTCGCCGATCGAGGACACGCCCGCGTTCCGCGCGGGCATCAAGCCCGGCGACCTGATCGTCAAGCTGGACGACGAGCAGGTGAAAGGCATGACGCTGAACGACGCGGTCAAGAAGATGCGCGGCAAGGCGGGAACGCCGATCACGCTGACCATCGCCCGCAAGGGCGAGCCGCAGCCCATCGTCGTGACGCTGATGCGCGCGGTGATCAAGGTGCAGAGCGTGAAATCCAAGCTGGTCGAGCCGGGCTACGGCTGGGTGCGCGTGTCGCAGTTCCAGGAAGCGACGCCCGAGGGCCTCGCGCGCGCGCTGGAAAGCATGTTCAAGCAGGGCCCGATGAAGGGCCTGGTGCTGGATCTGCGCAACGACCCGGGCGGCCTGCTCTACGGCGCGGTCGCCATTTCGGCGGCCTTCCTGCCGGCCAAGGCGCTGGTCGTGTCCACCGACGGCCGGACCGAGGACGCGCGCAAGAAGTTCTACGCCACCAACGAGGATTACCTGCGCGGCGTGAAGGACGACATCCTGAAGAACCTGCCGGCGGCGGTGAAAACCGTGCCGATGGTGGTGCTGGTGAACGGCGGCTCGGCCTCGGCCTCGGAAATCGTCGCCGGCGCGCTGCAGGACCACAAGCGCGCCACCGTGATCGGCACGCAGACTTTCGGCAAGGGTTCGGTGCAGACCATCATGCCGCTCGGCAACAACACCGCGATCAAGCTCACCACCGCGCGCTACTTCACGCCCAACGGCCGCTCCATCCAGGCGAAGGGCATATCGCCCGACGTGATCGTCGAGGAACCGGGCGCGACGCTGGCGGCGCGGATTCGGGAGGCCGACCTGCAGCGGCACCTGGACAACAGCCAGGACAAGGACGCGGGCAAATCGTCCTCCGCCAAGCCGGCGCCGACGCCGGCCGCCGCCGCGCTCTCCGAGCCGCCGAAGCCCCTCGAAATGGGCTCGAAGGAAGACTTCCAGCTGCAGCAGGCGTTCGCCTATCTCAAGGGCGAGCCGGTCAAGGGCCAGCCGCCCTCGGTGGCGCAGACCAAGCCGGCCGTGAAGGCGAACTGATCTTCGCGCAGGGTTTTACGCCGGGCTTCACTGCCTGAACGACCAGCAGCTCCTCCGCTACAGCCGCCACATCCTTCTCGAGGAAGTCGGGATCGAGGGGCAGGAGCGGCTGCGCGCGGCGCATGCGCTCATCGTCGGCGCGGGCGGCCTGGGATGCCCGGCGGCGCTTTACCTCGCGGCCGGCGGCATCGGCAAACTCACGCTCGCCGATCCGGACAAGGTCGACCTCACCAACCTGCAGCGCCAGATTCTTTACCGCACCGATTCGGTCGGCGCGCCCAAGGTGGAAGCGGCACGCGCCACTCTGTCCGCGCTGAATCCCGACGTGCGGATTTTTCCGCTGCAGAAAAGAATCGAAGCGGCGGAAATGCAGCCGCTGCTTGCCGGCGTCGACGTCGTTCTCGATTGCTCGGACAACTTCGCCACGCGCCACGCGCTCAACCGCGCCTGCGTGGCACTGAAGAAACCGCTGGTCTCGGGCGCCGCCATCCGCTTCGACGCGCAGGTGACGGTGTTCGACCTCAGAAAGCCGGACGCGCCCTGCTACGCCTGCCTGTATCCGGAGGACGGCGAGATCGAGGAAGTGCAGTGCTCGACCATGGGCGTGTTCGCGCCGCTCACCGGCCTGGTCGGCGCGCTGCAGGCGATGGAAGCGGCGAAGCTGCTGATCGGCATGGGCAAGACGCTGAACGGCAGACTGCTGCTGCTGGATGCCAAGCAGTCCGAGTGGCGCACGGTGCGCGTGAAGAAGGACCCGTCCTGCCCGGTGTGCGGCTAGGCCGCTAGGTAACGCCGCTGCGCGGCGTAGCTTTCGGTGGGCTTTTTCGTGAAGCCGGATTTCGCGTACTGGTGCAAGCAGCCGATCACGTAGCGCACGAGCATGCCCGCGTGCGCGTTGACATCCGCATCCGATGATTTCTCCGCGCCCTCGCCCGGTGCGCGCAGCGCCTGCTTGAGCGTGGATTCGAAGCGGTCGTAGAACTGGTTCATGCGCGCCTGCAGGCGCTCGTGCTCGCCCACCAGCGCGTCGCCGGTCATGACGCGCACCATGCCCGGATTCTTCTCGGCGAAGGCGAGCAGCATCTCGACCAGCTTGGCCGCCTGCTTGCGGCCGTCGGATTCATCCTGGACGATTTTGTTGGCGAGCGTGAACACCGAGCTTTCGATGAACTCGATCAGCCCCTCGTACATCTGGGCCTTGGAGGCGAAATGGCGGTACAGCGCGGCCTCCGAAACGTCGAGCTTCGCGGCGAGCGCGGCGGTCGTCATCTTTCCCCACTTCGGCTGCTCGAGCATCTGGGCCAGGGCCTTCAGGATCTCGAGCCGCCGTTCTCCCTTGACGCGCGGCATGGCGAAATTCTACGCTCAATGCTGATGGCGAAAGACAAGCCCCGGCAGCTGCGTGACTGATTGCACGCGCATGTCGGCGAAGGGCATGCGCCGCCGCTCGCCGCTCACCCAGACGGTGGACATGCCCAGCCTTTTCGCGGCGCGCAGGTTCTCCGGCATGTCGTCGATCAGCGCGCAGCGGTGCGGATCGAGGTTGTGCGCCCGCAGCAGCGTGCGAAACCCCTGGAACGCGGGTTTGGGCTTGTAGCGCGTGCTCTCGATGGTGTACACCGCGTCGAAATAGCGGCCGATGCCCAGCGCGCGCACCACGGCCTCGACGTAGTGCCGCGGCGCGTTGGAGAAAATCAGGCGCTTGCCCTGCAGGCGCGCGAGCGCGTGCCCGAGCCTGTGATCGCCCACCACCATGGGCGCGAGCTCGGGAAAGCGGTGCGTCTCGTTGATGAATTTCTTCGGATCCTCGCCGTGGTGGCGCACCAGGCCCCTGAGCGTGGTGCCGTAGCGCTCCCAGAAAAAGCGCCGCATGCCGTTGGCGCCCTCCTCGTCCAGGCCGAAGCGGCGCTGCAGGTACTGGTTCATCTGCACGTGCATCGACGGGAAAATATGCGGCCGCGCGTCGTGCAGCGTGTTGTCCAGGTCGAAGATCCACACCCGCCGCGACGGCGGGTATTTCGCGATGCGCATCGACTACTTGCTACGGATCAGCGTGCCGACGCCGGTGTCCGTCAGCACTTCAAGCAGCAGCGCGTGCGGCACGCGCCCGTCGACGATGTGGCAGGACTTCACGCCGGCGCGCGCCGCATCCAGCACCGAGGCGATTTTCGGCAGCATGCCGCCGGAGATCACGCCCTTGGCGACCAACTCGTCGACCTTCTTGGGCGTGAGCCCCGAGAGCAGCTTGCCGTCCTTGTCGAGCACGCCCGGCGTGTTGGTGAGCACGATGAGCTTTTCGGCGCGCAGGATCTCGGCCAGCTTGCCGGCCACCAGGTCGGCGTTGATGTTGTAGGTGGTGCCGTCCGCGCCGGTGGCGATCGGCGCCACCACCGGAATGAATCCGGCCTGCTCGAGCGCGCCGATCACCAGCGGGTCGATGGCGTCGATCACGCCGACCTGGCCGATGTCGATCTTGCCGTCGTCCTTGTCCGACGCCAGCAGCAGCTTGCGCGCGCGGATGAAGGCGCCGTCCTGGCCGGTGAGGCCCACGGCCTTGCCGCCCGCCTGGTTGATGAGCTCGACGACTTCCTTGTTCACCTGGCCGCCGAGCACCATCTCGACCACGTCCATGGTGGCCGCGTCGGTGACGCGCATGCCCTGCACGAAGGTGCCCTTCATGCCCAGGCGCGCGAGCGCGGTCTCGATCTGCGGGCCGCCGCCGTGCACCACCACCGGATTCATGCCGACCAGCTTGAGCAGCACCACGTCGCGCGCGAAATCCGCCTTGAGCACGTCGTCGGTCATGGCGTTGCCGCCGAACTTGACCACGATGGTCTTGCCGTGGAAACGCTGGATGTAGGGCAGCGCCTCGCCGAGGATGCGCGCCTTTTCGGCGGACAGCGGGCTGTGGGAATGGGGGGCGTTCATGGCGCCCCCCATACTACAGAAAAAACTACTGGATCGTGATCGCCTTGCGCGCCGCCGCGGCCTTCTTCGGCAGCGTCAGTTCCAGCACGCCGTCGCGGAACTTGGCTTCGGCCTTCGCCTCGTCCAGCTCCTGCGGCAGGGAAAAGCTGCGCGACACCTTGCCGAACACGCGTTCGGTGTGCAGCACGCGCTCGCCCTCGGCGGCTTCCTTCTCTCGCTTGATTTCGGCGGACAGCGTCACCTGCGCGCCGTCGATCGCCACCTGGATGTCTTCCTTCTTCACCCCGGGCAGGTCGGCGGTCACCTGGTAGGCGCCGTTTTTCTCGGCGACGTCCACCTTGATGCGCGGCAGCGCCGCAGACTGCGCGCCTTCGTACATCGGCCTCACCAGGAAACCCTTGAAGAGGTCGTCCACCAGTTCATTGAACGGATCAAACCGCGTAATGTTCGCCATATCGGCCTCCTTTTGAAAGCGGTACGGCTAAGATAGGGTCTCAAAAAACGGTTTCAAGCCCCCTGCCACCCCCCACCGGTCCCGCTTCTTTCCGCACCCAGGTCGAAGGCCTGCGGCCCTACCTGCTGCGCTACGCCACGCTGCAGCTGCGCAATCCGGAAGCCGCGGAGGACGCGGTGCAGGAAGCGCTGGTGGCGGCGCTTGCCGGGGAGGCGAATTTCGCGGGGCGCTCCAACCTGCGCACCTGGCTCACCGGCATTCTCAAGCACAAGATCGTCGACACCATCCGGCGCCAGAGCCGGGAGCGGCCGCTGGCGGCCGACGACCCGGAGGGCGGCACGGCGGAGTTCGACGCGATGTTCGATGAGACCGGCCACTGGGCCGAGCCGCCCGGCCACTGGGAGCAGCCCGA
>CAZPNH010000189.1:0-5062 GCA_964587635.1 uncultured Bordetella sp. | reverse complement strand
GCGCCTGGCTCAGGATCAGCCCTCCCACCATTGTATAACCGAGCGGCTGCCTGAGCTCGGAGCCGGTGCCGTGTCCGAGCATCAACGGCAGCGCCGCGAGCAGCGCCGCCATGGTGGTCATCATGATCGGGCGGAAGCGCAGCAGACAGGCTTGCCGTATCGACTCCTCGGGCGACAGGTGCTGTTCGCGCTCGGCATGAATGGCGAAATCCACCATCATGATGCCGTTCTTCTTGACGATGCCGATCAGCAGGATGATGCCGATCAGCGCGATGACGGTGAGGTCGAAATGAAATGCCATCAGCATCAGCAGCGCGCCGACGCCGGCCGATGGCAGCGTGGACAGGATCGTCAGCGGATGGATGTAGCTTTCGTAGAGCATGCCGAGGATGATGTAGACCGCGACCAGCGCAGCGGCGATCAGGTACGGCTGCGTCCTGAGCGAGGTCTGGAACGCCTGCGCGGTTCCCTGGAAGGTTCCGATGACCGACCGCGGCATCCGCATGTCATACACTTCCTTCTGGATCGCGTCCACGGCCTGGCCGAGTGCGATGCTGGGCGCCAGGTTGAACGACAGCGTGACCGCCGGAAACTGCCCCTGGTGGTTGATCGACAGAAAGGCCACGTGCTGGGTGTCGAACTTGACGAACGTCGACAGCGGGACCTGCTGCCCGGTGACCGGCGACTTGATGTAGAGCTTGTTCAGCGTGTTCGGGTCCGACTGCAGCTCGGGCGTGATCTCGAGAATTACGTGGTAGGTGTTCAGTTGGGTGAAATACTGCGTCACCTGGCGCTGCCCGAAGGCGTCGTAAAGGGTCTGGTCGATCGCCGCCGGCAGGATCCCGAAGCGGGCGGCCTGGTCGCGGTCGATCGTCAGGGACAGCATCGTGCTGCTGGTCTGCTGGTCGGTGGCGACGTCTTTCAACTGCGGCAGGGCCTGCAGCTTCGCCAGCAGTTTCGGCGCCCACTCGTTCAGTTCGTCCAGATTCGGGTCCAGCAGGGTGTACTGGTATTGCGTACGCGACAGCCTGCCGCCGACGTTCAGATCCTGCGCGGCCTGGAGGTAAAACGTCGCGCCCTCGACGCGCGCCATCTTCGCGCGCAGCCGGAGGATGATCTGATCCGCAGTCGCCTTGCGTTCGGCGCGCGGCTTCAATCCGATGACGATGAAGCTGTTGTTGAGCGGCCGCGAACCGCCGACCGCGGTGGCCCAGCTCGCCACGTCCGGATCCTCGGCGATCACGTCCGTGAGCCGGTGCTGCAGCCGCACCATCTCGGAGAAGGAAACGTCCTGGGAGGCGTCCGACAGGCCGGCGATGATGCCCGTATCCTGCTGGGGGAAGAATCCCTTGGGTTCGACCGCATACAGGAGCACCGTCGCCGCCAGGGTGACGAAGAAGGTCAGCAGCGTGATGAGCTGATGGCGCAGGACGAAGTCGAGGCCGCGCGTGTAAAAGGCCAGCATGCCGTCGAAAAAACGCTCGCTCCACTGGTAGATGCGGCCGTGCTTCGCATGTTTCTCGTCCCGCAGGAACCTGGAGCACATCATCGGCGTCAGCGTCAGCGATACGAACGCCGACACGGCGATCGTCATCGTCACGGTGATGGCGAATTCGCGGAACAGGCGTCCGATGATTCCCCCCATCAGCAGCAGCGGGATGAAAACGGCGATTAGCGAAATGCTGATCGAAAGGATCGTGAAGCCTATTTCCTCGGCGCCCTTGTAGGCCGCTTCCATCGGCGCGAGGCCCGCCTCGATGTGGCGGTATATGTTTTCCAGCATGACGATGGCGTCGTCCACCACGAAGCCGACCGCGATCGTCAGCCCCATCAGCGAGAGATTGTCCAGGGTGTAGCCCATCGCATACATCAGGGCAAAAGTCCCCAGCAGCGAAAGAGGGATGGTCACGCCCGGGATGACGGTCGCCCAGCCGCTGCGCAGGAACAGGAAGATCACCAGCACCACCAGCACGATCGTCAGCACCAGCGTGGATTCGACGTCCTCGACGGCAGCCTTGATCGTCGTGGTGCGGTCGATCACCTTTTCGACCTTGATCGACGCGGGAACCGCCGCCAGAACCTGGGGCAGCGCGGCATCAATGCGGGAAACGACATCGATGATGTTGGCGCCCGGCTGCTTGTAGACCTGCAGCAGGATGCCGTTCTGGCCGTTCTGCCAGGCCGTGAGCTGGTTGTTCTCCGGCCCGTCGACGGCGACGCCGATATCGCGGACGCGGACGGCCGCGCCATTCTTGTAGGCGACGATGACGTCGTTCCACGGCGCCGCTTTGAGCAGCTGGTCGTTGTCGTAGACGATGAAATTGCGCTTGACGCCATTGATCGACCCTTTGGGCGAGTTGACGGTGGCGGTCGAGATGACGTTCGCCAGATCCTCCAGCTGGATGCCGAGCGCCGCGATCTTCGCGGGATCGACCTGCACGCGCACGGACGGCTTCTGCTGGCCGCCGATCGACACCAAGCCGACGCCGAGAATCTGGGACATGCGGGGCAGAATCACGTTCTCGGCGTAGTCGTCCACCGCGGTGAGCGGCAAGGCGTCCGAGTGGATGGCGAAGATGACGATCGAAGACTCGGCCGGATTGATCTTCCGGTAGGTGGGCGGGATCGGCAGGTTCTTCGGCAGAAAACCGCTGGCGGCGTTGATGGCGGACTGGATATCCTGGGCGGCGGCATCGATGTTGCGGTCGAGGTCGAACTGGATCGTGATCTGGGTGCTGCCCAGCACGCTCTGCGACGTCATCTGCGTGACGCCGGGAATCTGCGCGAACTGGTTTTCCAGCGGCGTCGCAACCGAGGATGCCATCGTCTCCGAGTTGGCGCCCGGCAGCGTCGTCGTCACCAGGATCGTCGGGAAATCGACCTGCGGCAGCGGAGCCACCGGGAGGAGCGGAAAGGCGACCAGCCCGATGAGGAAGACGGCCGCCATCAACAGCGAGGTCGCGATCGGCCTGCGGATGAATGGCGCCGAGATGTTCACGGCGTCCGGCCCGCTGCGGGATTTTTGGCGGCGCCCGCCGCCGCCACGACCTGCACGTGGATACCCGGCTGCAGGCGATACTGGTTGCTGGTGGTGACGCGCTCGCCCTCGTCCAGCCCTTTCTCGACGACCGCGATGGCTCCGGTATCCTCGCCGACCTCCAGCGGCCGCATTTCGACCGTGGCATCCGGCCGCACGACATAGGCGAAGACGCCGTTGGGACCGCGCTGAACGGCCGCCGACGGTACCGTGAGAACGTCGTGCCTGGTCTGCACCAGCACCCGGGCGTTGACGAATTCGCCGGGCCAGAGCTTGTTGTCCTTGTTGGGGAACGTGCCTTTCAGGCGGATCGTGCCCGTCGTCTGATCGATCTGGTTGTCGATCAGCCCCACGGTGCCGCTTCCCAGCTGGGTCTTGCCGTCCCGCGACACCGCGACGACCGTCATCGGGCCGGACGCCATCGCGCTGCTGATGACGGTCAGCGCGCTCTCCGGCAGCGTGAATATCACCGAGATGGGTTGCACCTGCGTGACGACCACGATGCCCGTCGCGGTCGCGGCATGCAGGATGTTGCCGGGATCGGTCATGCGGATGCCGGTGCGGCCCTGGATCGGCGATCTGATGGTGCTGTAGTCGAGCTGCGTCTTGGCGCTGTCGATGACCGCCTGATCGCCGACAACCTGGGCCTCGAGTTGAGCCACCAGCGCGCGCTGCGTTTCCAGGGTTTGCTGGCTGGTGAATTCTTCCGGCGCCAGCTTCACGTAGCGTTCCAGGTCGCGCCGCGCGTTGGCCAGCTGGGCGGCGTCCTTGAACTTGTCCGCCAGCGCCTGATCGTAGGCCGCCTGGTAGGGCCGGGGGTCAATTTGCGCGAGCAGGTCGCCCGGCTTGACCATCTGACCTTCGACGAAGCCGAGCGCCAGCAGTTCGCCGTCGACGCGCGGCGTGATCGTCACGGTATAGAAAGCCTGGACCGTGCCCAGCCCCTCGATGTGGATGGGTACGTCCCCCCGAGTCGCCACCGCGGTTTCAACCCGGATCCCCTGCGGCGCGGCGGGAGCAGATGCGGATTGTCCCGGTTTGTCGGCAGCCTTGTTCACGGCCATGATCGCGAGGAAGAGCAGTCCGAGGCCGAACATCACCACGCGTGTTCTGCCTGCGGCGCGGACCCGGTCCGCCAGGCTCGTCCATATTTTTTTCATCATGTATCCGACTCCTTCTGCCACCCGCCGCCCAGCGCGCTGAACAGGCCGACCAGCGCCTGCAAATGGGAAAACCTCGCCTGCGCCAGCGCGTCCTGCGTCGAAAACAGCGCGGTTTCGGTATTCAGCACGGTGAGAATGGTGACCGTGCCCGAGCGCAGCTGCGCCACGGCGATGTCGTGGGCTCGGCGGGCCTTGTCGACCGCGGCCGCCTGGCGCCGTTCCTGCTCGGTGGTCTGCTCCACTGCCACAAGCGCGTCCTCGACATTGCCGAAGGCCGAAAGGATCGCCTTCCGGTAATTGGCGACCAGTTCGTCGTAGCGGGCCTGCGCAAACGCGTACTGCCCCTTGAGGGCGCCGCCGTCGAAGATCGGTTGCGCGAGGGTGGCGGCAATCGCGAACACGCCGCTCGACGACTTGAGCAGTGTGGACAGGGCCGAACTCGCGACACCGCTGGATGCCGTCAGCTGGATATTGGGAAAGAACGCAGCGCGCGCGACCGCGATATTGGCGTTCGCGGAGACCAGCTGGTCCTCCGCCTCCGCGACATCCGGCCGCCGGGCCAGCAGTTCCGAAGGCAGGCCCGGCCTGACGGCGGGCAGGGAGAGGCCGGCCAGGGTGCCGGCCGAGGTATCGAGCGATTCCGGCGTCCACTCCTCCGTTTCGGAAATGTTCGGCTGAAGCAGCAGCGCGGTCTCGGCGCCGCGATGCGCGGCGGGCAAGCCCGGCAGCAGGAACAGCAGCGGAACACCGGCAATCCACGCCATCTCGCGCCGCCTTCGCCGCAACACCGCCAGCGCCAAAGTCGCGGAGACCGCGGCGAACACGAATGAAATGCCGTAAACGCCCGTGATCGGCGCCAGCC
>CAZPNH010000188.1:0-5073 GCA_964587635.1 uncultured Bordetella sp. | reverse complement strand
CGGGCGGCCAGCGCCAGCGCGTCGCCATGGGCCGCGCCATCGTGCGCGAGCCGGCGGTGTTCCTGTTCGACGAGCCGCTCTCCAACCTGGATGCCAAGCTGCGCGTGCAGATGCGCGCCGAGCTGCAGGCGCTGCACAAGCGCCTGGGCACCACCAGCCTCTACGTCACGCACGACCAGGTCGAGGCGATGACGCTGGCGCACCGCATGATCGTGATGAACGGCGGGCGCGCCGAGCAGATCGGCGCACCGCTCGAGGTGTACGCGAAGCCCGCCACCACCTTCGTCGCCAGCTTCATCGGCTCGCCGCCGATGAACCTGGTCCCGCGGGACGGAAAAATCCTCGGTGTGCGCCCGGAGCAGCTCGTGCCCTGCGCCGCCGCCGAGGCCAGGCTGACCATCGAGGTGGACCTGGTCGAGCCGCTGGGCGCCGACACGCTGGTCTACGGCATGACGGGCGAGACGCGCGTGGTGGTGCGGCTCTCCTCCGCGGACAAGGTGCCGCAGGGCACGCTGCCGCTGCGTTTCGATGCGGCGCACGCCCACTGGTTCGACCCGCAGAGCGGCCGCAGGATCGAGCAGTAGGCGCGCCGTGCACAGGCTGTGTGCCATCGCGCTGACGCTTGCCTTTGGCTGCGCGCACGCCCTCGATCTCCAGGGGCATCGCGGCGCGCGAGGCCTGATGCCTGAAAACACGCTGCCGGCGTTCGAGCGCGCCCTCGCGTTCGGCGTGACGACGCTGGAACTCGACATCGCCGTCACCAGCGACGGCGTGCTGGTCATTTCCCACAACCCGGTGCTGAACCCGGACATCACGCGCGATGCCGCGGGGCGGTTTCTCGACCAGGCCGGTCCGGCGATCCATTCCATGACCTGGGCCCAGCTGCAGGCCTTCGACGTCGGGCGCATCAAGGCGGGAACGGATTACGCGCGCCAGTTTCCACAGCAGCAGCCGGTGGACGGCACGCGCATCCCGCGGCTCGCGGACCTGTTCGACCTGGTGAAGCGCGCCGGGGACGACAAGGTGCGCTTCGACATCGAGACCAAGCTGGATCCCGGCAAGCCCGGCGAGACGCCGCTGCCCGAACCGTTCGCGCGCGCGCTGGTGGAAGAAATCCGCAAGGCGGGCATGGCCGCGCGCGTGCAGATCCAGTCCTTCGACTGGCGTACGCTGCAGGCGGTGCAGAAAATCGCACCCGACATTCCCACCGTCTATCTCACGGTGCAGCGGAGCTTCGACAATGTGGGTGCAGGCCGGCCCGAGGGATCGGCCTGGACCGCCGGATTCCAGCACCGCGACTACGGCTCGGTGCCGAAGATGATCAAGGCGGCCGGCGGCAGCGGCTGGTCGGCGTACTTCGGCGACCTGGATGCGCAGAAGGTGAAGGAGGCGCAGTCGCTCGGCCTCAAGGTGCTGGCGTGGACCGTGAACGATCCGGCCGACATGGCGCGCCTGCTCGAGTACGGCGTCGACGGATTGATCACCGACCGGCCCGATATCGCCCGCCGGCTTCTCGAAGAACGCGGCATCCGCTGGCGCTGACGATGAACGCGCGCATTCTGCGCAGGGGCATGGGCTGGTGGCCGCCGTTTCTCGGCGCCGGCATCCGCGTGCGGTCCATCTCGGAGGATTTCCGCGAGGCGACGGTGGAGCTGCGGCTTGGTCTTTTGAATCGCAACTATGTCGGCACGCACTTCGGCGGCAGCCTGTACGCCATGACCGACCCGTTCTTCATGATCATGCTGCTGCACAACCTGGGTGGCGAATATCTGCTGTGGGACAAATCGGGCAGCATCGAGTACGTGGCGCCCGGGCGCGGCACCGTGAGCGCGCATTTCCACCTGACCGAAGAGCGCATCGCGGACATCAAGGCGCGGGCGGCGGGGGGCGACAAGATCTTTCCTGAATTCGAAGTCGATGTGAAGGACCAATCCGGCGCGATTGTCGCGAAGGTCCGCAAGACCCTCTATGTGCGGTTGAAACCCAGGAATCGTCCCAAATGAACTGGCCTTATCCGAAAATCGTCGCGCACCGCGGCGGCGGTTCGCTCGCGCCGGAGAACACGCTGGGCGCGATGCGCCTCGGCGCCTCGATGGGCTTCAAGGGCGTGGAGTTCGACGTGATGCTGGCGGGCGACGGCACGCCGGTCGTGATTCACGACGAAACCGTGGACCGCACGACCAATGGCAAGGGATCGGTTCCGGCGATGACGTACGCCGAACTTTCTGCCTTGACCATTCAGGAAAAAGAAAAAATTCCACGTTACGAAGACGTCGTTTGTCTCTGCCGCGAACTCGGGCTCTGGGCCAACGTCGAGATCAAGCCGGCAAAGGGTCACGAGCGCGCGACCGGCGACGCGGTGGCGCGCATGACGCGCGAGCTGTGGAAGGATGCGCCGGTTGCGCCGCTGCTGTCGTCGTTCTCACCGGTTGCGCTGGCTGCCGCGCAAGAAGCGGCGCCGGAGCTGCCGCGGGGCGGCTTGTGCGACAAGCTGCCCGACGACTGGCGCAGCATCCTGAAGCAGCTCGGCTGCAGGGCGGTGCACTGCAACTACCAATCGTTAAATGGGAGGCTGGCCGCCGACATCCACGAAGCGGGCTATGCGATCCTGCTGTGGACCGTGAACGACCCTGCCGAAGCGCGCCGGCTGCTCGCCATCGGCGCCGATTGCCTGGTCACCGATGCGCTCGACCGCATCGGGCCCGACTTCAGCTGATAGAAGGAGCGGTAGCGGCCCCGTTTCAATTCCTCTCAAACGCAGCGCGCGCCGTCCACCTCGATGCAGGAGCCGCTGATCATCGCGGCTTCGTCGGAGGCCAGGTAGAGGCAGGCGTTGGCGACATCCAGCGCGGTGGAGAACCGGCCGAGCGGGATGGTCGCGAGGAAGGCCTTCCTCGATTCCTCGGTGATCGTGCCGCCCGCGAATTCCGCCGACAGCGCGGTGTCCGGGCTGAACACCGGGTTGACGCAGTTGACGCGCACCTTGTCCGGCCCGAACTCCGCGGCCATGGATTTGCTCATGAGGATCACCGCGCCCTTGGAACTGTTGTAGACGGTGAGGCCGGGGCGCGGCCGCAGGCCCGCGGTGGAGGCGATGTTGACGAAGCAGCCGCCGCCCAGTTTGCGGAAGGCCGGCAGGGCGTGGATCGCGGAGAGGTAGATGCTCTTCACGTTCACGGCGTAGACCTTGTCGAATTCCGCCTCGCTGACCTCGACGTAGGGCTTGCGCCGGTGCGTCCAGCCGGCGTTGTTGACCACGATATTCAGACCGCTGGCCGCGGCGATGAGCCGCGCCCAGTCCGCGCTGCGGGTGACATCGGCCTGGACGAAGGGTGAATCAAGTTCCTTGGCAATCCGGCTGCCATTCTTTTCGTCGATATCGACGACAAAAACCTTGGCGCCTTCCTCCACGAAGCGCTTTGCGATTCCGGCTCCGAAGCCGCTGCCCGCACCCGTTACGATCGCCACTTTGCCTTTGAGCCTCATCTCGCCTCCCTGGAAAAATCGATTATAGAATCACGCCATGAGCCTCAACCGCGTCACCTCGGGCCGCGACGTGCCGGACGACTTCAACGTCGTCATCGAGATCCCGATGAATGCCGACCCGGTGAAGTACGAAGTGGACAAGGAGACCGGCGCCGTGTTCGTCGACCGCTTCATGTCGACCGCCATGCACTACCCCTGCAACTACGGCTACGTCCCGCGCACGCTGTCGGGCGACGGCGACCCGGTGGACGTGCTGGTGATCTCGCCGTTTCCGCTCATCACCGGCGTGGTGCTGCGCTGCCGGCCGGTCGGCATGCTGCGCATGAAGGACGAGGCGGGCGAGGACACCAAGGTGCTGGCGGTGCCGATCGACAAGCTCACCAGCCAGTACCGCGCCATCCGCTCGCCGCGCGACGTGCCCGAGACGCGCCTGGCCGCGATCACGCACTTCTTTCAGCACTACAAGGACCTCGAACGCGGCAAGTGGGTCAAGGTGCAGGGCTGGGTGGGCGCCGCTGCGGCGAAGAAGGAAATCCTGGACGGCGTCGCCCGCTTCAAGAGGGTGCAGCGTCCCTGAACGGCGAATGCTCGTTTAATTCGTCCACGTAGCGCGTGATGCCGGCGCTTTCGCGCTCCAGGTAGTCCTCGATGGCGCGCGCGAAGCGCGGATGCGCGAGCCAGTGCGCCGAGTGCGTCTCGACCGGCAGCAGGCCGCGGAACAGCTTGTGCTCGCCCTGCGCGCCGCCTTCGAACACCTGCAGCCGGTTGGCGATGGCGAACTCGATGGCCTGGTAGTAGCAGCACTCGAAGTGCAGCAGCGGGATGTGCTCCAGCGCGCCCCAGTAGCGGCCGAAGATTTTGTCTCCGGTCACCAGGTTCAGCGTCGCCGCGACCGGCTTGCCCGCGCGCTCGGCGAGGATCATCAGCGTGTGCCGCGGCAGCGTCGCGCCCAGGCGCAGGAAAAACTCGAGGTTCAGGTAGGGGCTGGAGCGGTGCGCCGAATAGGTGCGCCGGTAGCAGCGTTCGAAGAAGGCCCAGTGCTGCGGTTCGATCTCGGCGCCGCGCAGCCAGCGGAAGCTGACGCCCGCCTCCTGCACGCGGCGGCGCTCCTGGCGGATGTTCTTGCGCCGGTGCCGCGTCATGCGCGCGAGGAATTCGCTGAAATCGGCGTAGTTGTCGTTGTGCCAGTGGAACTGCACCGTGCGGCGCAGCAGCATGCCCGCGGCCTGCAGCAGGCCCGCTTCCGCCGCGGGCGGAAACAGGACGTGCAGCGACGAGACGTCGCGCGCCATCTCCAGCGCGGCCGCAGCCAGCCGCCCGCGGTCGGCGTCGCCGGCTGCCAGCAGGCGGGGGCCGGTCACGTGGGTGAACGGCACGGCGCACAGCAGCTTGGGGTAGTACTCGAGCCCGTGGCGCTGATAGGCGTCGGCCCAGGCCCAGTCGAAGACGTACTCGCCGTAGGAGTGCGATTTCAGGAACATCGGCATCGCGCCGGCCAATGCGCCGTTTTTTTCGAGCAGGACGATCTGCGGGCGCCAGCCCGCCCGGCTGCTGGCGCAACCAGTGTCGATCAGGGCGGAGAGGAAG
>CAZPNH010000187.1:0-5085 GCA_964587635.1 uncultured Bordetella sp. | reverse complement strand
TTGGATCACCTTCCGCAAATCCGGAAGACGGGTGGGCGCCACGCTGTTCGCCCTCGCGGGCAGGGTGGCGCGAAACAGCCTGGATAGCAGGCCCTATTCGACGCTGCGCGAACTGTTTTCGTTCGTGCGCCCCGACTACCATCCGGACCGCATCCTCGCCTGAAGGGAACCCCGTGAAATCCAGAAAAGCCGCTCTTGTACTGCTCGTCATGGCCGCCGCGCTTTCCCTGCTCAGCTGCCGGTCCCTGTTTCCCGGCCCGCAGGCGGGCGCGGCGCCGGCTGCGCAGGGCGGCGGCGGGGTCGACCTGAACGCCGTTTATGCCGCGCTGCGCGAAGCGGGCGGCAAAGTGTTCGCGCTGGACAAGAACGCCTCCGCGGTCCGGATCTACGTTTTCCGCGCCGGGCGCGCCGCCAAGGTCGGGCACAACCACGTCCTGTCGGCGCCCGAATTCGCCGGCTACTTCCACCTGCCGCCGGGCGGCGCGGGTAGCGCGCGCTTCGACCTGGAATTCCGCCTCGACCAGCTGGAAATCGACAACCCGGCCTACCGCAGGAACCTGGGCAGCGCCTTTTCGTCGATCCTGCCGCCGGGCGCGATCGAGGGCACTCGCGAGCACATGCTGGGCGAGGACAACCTGCAGGCGGACCGATTCCCCTACGTGCGCATCCGCTCCCTGCAGATCGCCGGGGAGGCGCCGAAATTCGCGGCAAGAATCGAAGTCGAAATGCACGGCCAGAAACGCGAAATGTGGGTGCCGCTCAGCGTCGATGGCCTGCCGGATCGCCTGTCCGTGACCGGCTCGTTCGTGCTGCGGCAGACCGACTTCGGCGCGCAGCCTTACTCAGTGCTGGGCGGCCTGCTCGCCGTGCAGGACGAGGTGATCGTCGAATTCAAACTGGTCGGCGCCTGAGCGCATGGCGGCGAACGCTTCATCCACGCAGCCGGCCGGCTACACCCGCACGGCCGTCGCCCTTCACTGGCTGATCGCGCTCCTGATCCTGGCGGCGTTTCCCCTCGGGCTGTACATGCACGACCTGCCGCTGTCCCCGGGCAAGCTGCGGCTTTTCAGCTATCACAAATGGATGGGAATCACGGTGTTCATGCTTGCGGCAGCGCGCGTGGCGTGGCGCCTCGCGCATCGTCCGCCGGCGCTGCCCGCCGGCATGCCCCTATGGGAGCGCAGCGCGGCCCGCGCAGCGCACTGGCTGCTCTACGCGCTGATATTCCTCGTGCCGCTGAGCGGCTGGCTGATGAGTTCGGCCACCGGTTTCCAGACCGTGTGGTTCGGCATCATTCCTCTGCCCGACCTCATCGGCAAGGACCAGGCACTGGGCCGGCTCCTGCTCGACGTACATGAAAACCTGAACTACCTGATGCTCGCTGTCGTGGGCCTGCACGCGGCGGCGGCGCTGAAACATCACTTCGTTGCGCGCGACCCGGTCCTTGCGCAGATGATTCCCTTCCTTCGCGGCGCCGGCCGGAAGTAGGCGGCCCGGGAAGATTGCCGGCCTTGTCTACACTGCACACGTTCGAGTTCCGCGCGCTGCTTGAATCGAAGCGCCGCAAACTGCTGCGGGAAGCAGCGGGAATTCCGCAGACCGGGCAATTGCGGGATATCGAGCTTGCGCTGGCGCGCATTGGGGACGCCAGTTATGGCAGATGCACCGGCTGCGGCGGCGAAATCGGCCGGGCGCTGCTGAAAACCGATCCGGCGGCCGAGCGCTGCCTGCCTTGCCAGCACGGGATCCGTTCCCCGGCGGCAAAATCGTCGGCGGCGAAGTAATGTGCGCGCGGCCCGCAGTAGGTGCGCTATCGCACAGAGAGGCGCCGCATCGAGGCAGACGATGGCGGGTATGCACATGCCATTCTGCCGCGCGCTATCCCGGAATTTTTTTGCCGCCATCGCAGCCGTCGTCCTGAGCGGGACGGCAATGGCGGAACCGCCGTCGCGCGCCGCGCGGCTGGGCTACATCGGCGGCACGGTGAGTTTTTCGCCTGCGGGCCAGCCCGACTGGGTGCAGGCCGTCATCAACCTGCCGCTGACCACGGGCGACCGGCTGTGGGCGGACGCCGGTTCGCGCGCCGAGCTGCAGGTCGGCGGCGCGGCGATCCGCCTCGGCGCGGCCACCAGCGTGACCCTGCTCAATCTCGACGACCGCATGGCGCAGGTGCAGTTGTCGCAAGGCGCGCTGAAAGTGCGGGTGCGCCGCCTGGGCCCGGGCGAGGCCTTCGAGGTGGACACGCCCAATCTGGCCTTCGTGCTGAGCACGCCCGGCGACTACCGCATCGACGTCGATCCGAACGGCGACGCCACGGCGGTCAGGGTGCAGAGCGGCCGCGCCCAGGTCTACGGCGCGGGCGCGTCGTACGCGATCAATGCGCAGCAGGGCTACCGTTTCTACGGCACCGGCCTGTCCGACTACGAATCCCTCGCGCCGCCGCGCGACGACGACTTCGACCTCTGGGCGCGCGACCGCGACCGCCGCGGCGACAATTCGCCATCCGCGCGCTACGTGTCGGGCGACGTGGTCGGCTATGAAGACCTCGACGCCAACGGCACCTGGCGCGCCGATCCCGAATACGGCAACGTCTGGATGCCGGCCCGCGTGGACGCCGGCTGGACGCCTTACCGGGACGGGCACTGGGCCTGGGTGGATCCCTGGGGCTGGACCTGGGTGGACGATGCGCCCTTGGGGTTACGCGGTTTCCCACTATGGCCGCTGGGCCAACATCCGCGGCGCCTGGGGCTGGGTGCCGGGCCCGCCGCGCGAGCGCGCCGTGTACGCGCCGGCGCTGGTGGCGTTCATAGGCGGCGTCGGCGTCACGGTGAGCTGGTTTCCGCTGGCGCCGCGCGAGGTGTACCAGCCGCCCTATACGGTGAGCCGCGGCTACTTCGACAGCATCAACCGCAGCAACGCGGCGATCGCGCCCGCGGCCATCGCCAACATCTACAACACGAAAAACGTGACCAACATCACCTACGCCAACCGGCGCGTGGCGGGCGCCGTGGTCGCCGTGCCGGCGCAGGCCTTCGTGCAGTCGCAGCAGGTCGCGAAGGCGGCGGTGGCGGTATCGAAGGAAACCGCCGCCAGCGCGCCGGTCGCGAATGCCGCCGCCGTGGCGCCGTTGCCGCGGAGCGTGCACGCCGGCGCGCCCGCCGCGCGCGCCAGGCCGCCGGGGAGCGAGAGAACCTTCGTTGCGCGCACCGCGCCGCCGGCCCCCGCCGCCATCGCGCCGCAATTGAAACCGGCAGTGCCGGCACCAGAAGCTCCGAAAGTGAACGTCGTGACCACCGCTCAGGCAGTGGCTCCGACCGCGCCACCGCCTGCGACTCCTCCAGGAAAAAAATCACCGGAAGCGCGGCGGGCAGAAGCAGCCAAGGGCGAGCCCGGCAAAGCGGATGCGCCGAAGGTTGACGCGGCCAAAGCCGATGCCGCAAAAGCCGATGCGGCAAAAGCCGAGGCCGCCCGCGGCGATGCACTTAAAGCGGATGCCGCACGAGGTGCGGCGGCAAAAGCAGAAGCGTCACGCGTCGACGCAGCGAAAAGTGAAGCCGCCAGGGCCGAGGCAGCGAAAGGCGAAGCAGCCAGGGCTGAAGGCGCGAGGGCGGAAGCCGCCAGGGCCGCTGCGGCAAAAGCGGACGCAGCAAAAGCGGATGCTGCACGGGTTGATGCGGCAAAGGCTGAAGCGTCCCGGGCCGACGCAGCAAAAGCTGAAGGTGCAAGAGCCGAGGCGGCCAAGGCTGCCGCGGCAAGAGCAGAGGCAGCACGGGCCGAAGCAATGAAAGCCGAAGCCGCCAGGGGCGCTGCGGCTAGAGCCGAAGCCATGAAGGCCGACGCCGCGAGAGCGGAAGCCGGCAAAGCCGCCGCGGCAAGAGCAGAAGCGTCACGAGTCGATGCAGCCAAGGCCGAAGCCGCAAAGGCCGAAGCGGCCAGGGCTACGGGAGCGAAAGCGCAGGCATTGCGGGAAGCGGCGGCGAAAGCGGAAGAAGAGAAGAAGGCCGAAGAAGAATCGCGGAAACGCTGATCCGGCTCACCACTGCTTGTGGAAGCCGACGGAAGCGCCGCGCGGCAGCAGGCCGAGCACCCAGGGACTGTCGCGCGTATGGGCGTAGTAGCCGGCCGCGGTGCCGATCGCGAATCCGGCGAGCACATCCGTCTGCCAGTGGGCGTGCACCTTGACGCGCGCCACCGCGTCGTAGGCCGGCAGCAGCTCCAGCGCCCAGATCCAGGGATGATCGTGCTGGTATTCCAGGATGAAGGGCGTGACCACGGCGCTCATGGCGCCGACTTCGCCGCTGGGGAAGCTGTAGTGATGGCCCCCCTGGAACCACTGGTTCGGATCGGTGGTCTGCGAGGGCCGGGCGCGCGTGAAAATGTATTTTCCCGCGGTCGTCGAAACCGTCGAGATCGCCAGGGAATCCACGGATTGCCAGAGCGTTTTGCCGAGCCGCGAATCTCCGCCTTCCCAGAACGCCGCGGCGATGGTGCCGGTGACGACGATGCCCAGCACCGCGGTCTGCGTGCTGCGCTTCCAGATGCCCTTGTCGTCCAGCGTCACGGTGGAATCGATGCCCAGGGGACCGCCGCCCGCCCGGGCGCAGCCGAAGGCGAGCAGCGCGATGACTGCGGCAACGATCTTCACGGTCCTGCGCGTAGCGGGAATGCGCACGCGAAAAAGAATACGCCGCGCATTTGCGCCGAAACTGAAATGTTGCTGACGCAAATCTGACGGGCGTCAGGCGGCGGCAAAGCTGCCTATACTGTCGCGGCGATCAGGCGTCGCCGGTGGAGCGTTGAGTGCGGATATTGGTGGTGGAAGATGAAGCGAAAGTCGCGCAGGCGCTGCGCGAAGGCCTGGAAGCCGCGCACTTCGAGGTGCACACGGCCGCTACGGGCGAGGAGGGATTCGCCCTCGCCAGCCGGGGAATCTTCGACCTCGTGGTTCTCGACCTGATGCTGCCGCGCCGCAGCGGCATCGAGGTCCTCTCCACGCTGCGCACGCGCGGGGAAAAAACGCCGGTGCTGGTCCTCACCGCCAAGGACACCATCGACGACCGGGTGCACGCGCTTGATTTCGGCGCC
>CAZPNH010000186.1:0-5097 GCA_964587635.1 uncultured Bordetella sp. | reverse complement strand
CCGCCTTCAGGCGCTGGATGAGGGTCGCCAGGTGCGCGAAGCCGCCGACTTTGCCGTAGACGCGCGCCGCGCGGGTGAAATCGAGGTGGGTGAAGGCGTAGGCCTCGGCCGATCCGGGCTTGAGCCCGAAATGTTTCAGCAGCGCCTCGCCGGTCAGGTGCGGCGGCTGGCCGACCGAGGCGCCGGCGCCCAGGTTGGTGTCGGGCTCGCGGAAATACGTCGGCAGCAGCTGCGCGTGGCAGTCGGTAAAATGCAGCAGGTGGACGTTGCCGAAGCGGGGAATTCCGTAAGGGTCCTTCGCCGCGCCTTCCAGCGGAAAGCCCCCGGCGGCGGCAACTGCGAGCAGCTGCAGGAATTCTCGGCGGTTCACGGGCATGCCGCCATTGTAGTAAAGTGCCGATTGTTTGGGGTCCCAACAATCGCCATGGCCGCCGTCCCGCAACGTGTCCATCTGGAGCTCACCATCAACGGCGAGGCCGTGCCGGTTTCCTTCGCGCCCTACAAGACCTTGCTGGAAGTGCTGCGCGAGGACCTGAACCTCACCGGCACCAAGCACGGCTGCGAGCTGGGCGAGTGCGGCGCCTGCACGGTGCTGCTGGACGGCGCGCCGGTGCTGTCCTGCCTGGCGCTCGCGCTGGAATGCGAAGGCCGCGGCATCGAGACCATCGAAGGGCTGGCGCGCGGCGCGGCGCTGCATCCGCTGCAGGCCGCGTTCGCCGATTTCGGCGGCTCGCAGTGCGGCTACTGTACGCCGGGCGTGATCATGACCGCGAAAGCCCTGCTTGATAAAAATCCGGACGCAACGAAAGAGCAGATCAAGGAAGCCACGGCCGGCAACCTCTGCCGCTGTACCGGCTACCTGCAGATCACCGAGGCGATCGTGGACGCGGCCCGCGTGCTGCGGGAGGAAAAGAAGTGAACAAGAAGCGCTTCGAAGTCGTCGGCAAAGCCCGCCGCCGCGTCGACGGCCGCGCCAAGGTGACGGGCCACCTGCGCTTCGCCGACGACCTGTCGGCCGCGCGCATGCTCCACTGCAAGCTGCTTCGCTCGCCGCATCCGCACGCGCTGGTCGAGTCCATCGACACCGCGAAGGCGGAGAAACTTCCGGGCGTGCACCTGGTGCTTACGCGCAAGGATTTCCCGGTGCCTTTCGGAATCATGCCGGTGTCGCTCGACGAGCATCCGCTGACCGACCACGTGCGCCATGTCGGCGACCCTCTTGCGGCGGTCATTGCCTCCGACGAACAAGTGGCTGTCTAGGCTTTGGGTCTTATTGAAGTCAAATACAAGAAATTGAAAACGATCAGCGACCCCGAAGAGGCGCTGGCGAGCCCCGAGCCCCGCATCCACGATTACGGGGAGCAGGGCAACATCCACCGCAACCAGTCCTACGAGTTCGGCGACGTGGACGAGGCGCTGGCGAACGCCGACCACGTGTTCGAAGACCTGTTCTTCTACCAGGGCAACACGCACCTGCCGATGGAGCAGCAGGCCACGCTGGCGCAGGTGGAGGGCGACGGCAAGCTGCTGGTGACATCCAGCACGCAGAACCCGCATTACCTGCATCGCCAGCTCGCGCGCGTGCTGCAGATGTCCGCCGCGAAAATCCGCGTCGTCGCCACGCCCAACGGCGGCGGCTTCGGCGGCAAGTGCGATCCGGCCAACCACGAGATGGTCGTCGCCAAAGCGGCGCTCATGCTCGGCCGCCCGGTCAAGATCTGCCTGACGCGCGAAGAGGTGTTCTACCAGCACCGCGGGCGCCATCCGGTGCTCATGAAGATGCGCACCGGCGTGACGAAGGCGGGCAAGCTCACCGGCATGCACCTGCAGACGCTGCTCGACGGCGGCGGCTACGGCTCGCACGGGCCGGCGAGCACCTTCTATACCGGCGTGCTCACGCCCGTGACCTACGACCTGCCGCGCTTCAAGTTCGAGGCCTGCCGGACCTTCACCAACAAGCCGGCCTGCGGTCCCAAGCGTGGTCACGGCACGCCGCAGCCGCGCTTCGGCCAGGAAGTGCAGCTGGACAAGATTGCCGAAAAGCTGAAGCTGGATCCGGCCGAGTTGCGGCTGGGCATGGTCAACAAGCCGGATTCGCTCACCGCCAACTGGCTGAAGATCGGCAGCATCGGCCTCGCCGAATGCATCAGGGAAGTGGTTGCCCGGTCGGATTGGAAATCCCGTCACCGGAAATTGCCTTACGGCCGTGGCGTCGGCCTGGCCTGCAGCACCTACATGTGCGGCGCCGGCCTGCCGATCTACTGGAACAAGCTGCCGCACTCCGGCGTGCAGATCCTGCTCGACCGCAGCGGCCAGGTGACGGTGTACTGCGGCGCGACCGAGATCGGCCAGGGCTCGGACGACGTGCTGGCGACCATCGTCGCCGAGGTGCTCGGCATCTACACAGGCATGATCCGTTGCGTCACCGGCGACACCGGCACCACGCCGGTGGACCTGGGTTCCTACTCCAGCCGCGTCACCATCATGATGGGCAACGCCGCCATGCAGGCGGCGGAGCGCGTGCGCGACCAGCTCGCGCGGGCGGCCGCCGAGCAGCTCGAGGTCATTCCGTCGGGGCTCCTCTTCTCCAACGGCAAGGTGTTCCATCCGGAAAGCGGCAAGTCGGTCGATTTCCTCGAAGCCATCCAGTTCGCCGAGCAGAAGTTCGGCACGCTGGGCGCGCTCGGCTCGTACTCGCCGCCCCGGCCGCCAGGCAAATACAAGGGCTCGGGCGTCGGGCCGTCGCCGGCGTACAGTTTTTCCGCCTGCGTGGTCGAGGCTGAAGTCGACTCGAATACGGGCTGGATCCATGTGCCGAAAATCTGGATCGCGCACGACATCGGCCGCACGCTCAACCCGGTGCTCGCGCGCGGGCAGGTGATCGGCGGCGTGTATATGGGTCTGTCCGAGGCGCTGATGGAAGAGCAGGCCTTCCGCCGCCTGCCGGAGAAACTTTCGCAGGCGCTGGTGCACCGCATGCCCTCCATGCTGGAGTACAAGAGCCTCACCGCCCTCGACATGCCGGAGGTGGACGTGGCGTTGATCGAGGATCCGGACCCGAACTGCCCGTTCGGCGCAAAGGAAGTCGGGCAGGGGCCGCTGCTGCCGGTAATGCCCGCGCTCGCGAACGCCATCTTCGATGCCGTCGGCGTGCGCATCGATGAGATTCCTGTCACACCGGACAAGGTTCTCCGGGCGCTGGAACTGAAAGCGGCGGGCAAGAATCCGCGCGTCGGTCCTGAGAACTTCCCGTCGGTTCCCTATCCGGAGCCGGTTTACGTCGCAACGCCTGCCGAAGGCGGCGACGGCAAAGAGAGCAGAAAACATGCTGCGGCTGCCGTGGTTTGAGTATCGCGCGCCGCGCTCCGTAGCCGAAGCGGCGCAGATCCTGGCGGGCGAGGGCCCCGCGGCAATGCTCGTCGCGGGTGGCACCGATCTGCTGCCGAACATGAAGCGCCGCCACCAGACGCCGAAAATTCTGGTGTCGTTGAAGGGAATTGAATCTCTCAGGAAGGCGAACGGGACGCTCGGCGCCGGCCTGACCCTTTCGGAAATCCTGAATATAGGAAAAATACCAACGGCGCTAAGGCAGGCCGCTGCGCAGGTCGCCACGCCGCACCTGCGCAACATGGGGACGCTCGGGGGCAACCTGTGCCTGGACACGCGCTGCACCTACTACAACCAGAACTACGAATGGCGGCAGGCGATCGACTTCTGCCTGAAGAAGGACGGCGATACCTGCTGGGTGGCGACGGCGAGCAAGCGCTGCGTCGCGGTGTCCTCCACCGATACCGCGCCGGCCTTGATTGCCCTGAACGCGGCGGTGGTGCTTGAAGGGGCCGCGGGCGAGCGGGAAATCCCGGTCGAGAATCTCTACAAGAACGACGGCATCGACTACCTGTCGCGCAGGCCGGATGAAATTCTCACCGCGGTTAAAATTCCCGGCGGCTGGAAAAGCACTTACTGGAAGCTGCGCCGCCGCGGCTCCTTCGATTTTCCCCTCCTGGGTGTGGCAGCTGCTTTGCGCTTTGATTCCGATGGTTCAATTCAAGACGCAAGAATTGCCCTCGGTGCGGCGGCGTCGCGGCCGTTCCTCTTGGAGAAAGCGTCCGAATTCCTCAAAGGCAGGAAGCTCACCGACGAGGTCATTGCCGAAGCCTCGACGCTGATCGCCAACCGCGCCAAGCCCATGGACAACACCGACATGGACCTCTACTGGCGCAAGGCCGTCGCCGACGACTTCGCCGGCTACGCGCTGCGCGAATTGCGCGGCGACGACATGCGCGAGACGCGCCTGCGCATCGCGCGCTACGCTGTCTAGGCCCCCAGCCCGGCTACGCCGGCAAGGATTTCGTAGGAGCGCTTGCGCGCCGCGTGCTCGTAGATCCCGGCGACGACCATCAGTTCGTCCGCCCCGGTGAGCGCGACGAATTCATCCAGCCCGCACTTGATGGTCTCCGGCCCGCCCACGATCGCGTAGCGCAGCATGCCCGAGGCCTGCGCCTTCTCCATCGGCGTCCAGTAGGTCTCGATGTCGTCGATCGGCGGCTGCAGCTTGCCCCGGCGATTGCGCACCATGTTCGTGAACTGCTGCTGCGCGCTGGTGAACAGGCGCCGCGCCGCGGCATCGGTGTCGGCGGCGATGACGTGGACGCCGGCCATCGCGTAGGGCTTCTGCAGCTGCGCCGAAGGTTTGAACCTGGCGCGGTAGACCTCGAGCGCCGGCAACAGGTCGTTGGGCGCGAAGTGGGAGGCAAAGGCGTAGGGCAAGCCGAGCATCGCGGCGAGTTGCGCGCCGTAAAGGCTGGAACCCAAAATCCACAGCGGCACCTTGGAATCCGCGCCGGGGACCGCGACGATGCGCTGGCCTTCCTCGATCGGCCCGAGCAGCGCCTGCAGTTCGAGCACGTCCTGGGGAAACTCCTCGGCGTTCGCATAGTCGCGCCGCAGCGCGCGCACCGTCAGCTGGTCGGTGCCCGGCGCGCGCCCCAGGCCGAGGTCGATGCGCCCCGGATAGAGCGCCTCCAGCGTGCCGAACTGCTCGGCGATCACCAGCGGCGAATGGTTCGGCAGCATGATGCCGCCCGCGCCGACGCG
>CAZPNH010000185.1:2943-5101 GCA_964587635.1 uncultured Bordetella sp. | reverse complement strand
CGAAAACGCGCTCGACGTTCGGCCACACTTCGCGCAGCAGTTCCTGGTCGCCAGTCCGCTGGACGTGGTCGCGCAGCAGCATCACCCAGATCAGCGTGTAGTCGATCAGCGGGCGATTGAGCCACGCGGGCACCACGTCGCGGATCCACGGCAGCGAGCGCGCGCGCAGCGCCACCGCTAGCGCCTGCAGGGATCTGTTCAATTCCAGATCGAGCGTATCGCCGAATTCGGCGTACACCGCCGCATCGCCGAGCGGCGACAGGCGCAAGGTCTTGAGAAGTTTTTTCAGTGGAGCTTTGGCAAAAAATAGGGTCGGATTTCTGACCCTATTTTCGTGGGACGGCGACGCCGATCATGCAGTCGCGCGTCACGATGGCGGCGAGGCGCGCCTCGTCCCAGCCTTCGGTGCCCGCGGGGCGCATCGGCAGCACCAGGTAGCGCATGTCCGCCGTCGAGTCATGAACCCTTATTTTTGTTTTTTCATCCACCTGCAAGCCAAACTCGGACAGCACGGCGCGCGGTTCGCGCACCGCGCGCGAACGGTAGTTGCGCGATTTGTACCACTCGGGCGGAATGCCCAGCAGCATGCGCGGATAGCAGGAGCACAGCGTGCACACCACCATGTTGTGCTCCGCCGCCGTGTTTTCCACCACGACGAGCTTCAGGGAAGCCACCTCGATGCCGAGCTCCCCGCAGGCCCGCGAGCCGTTCTCGATCAGCTTCGCCTTGAAGGCGGGATCGCTCCAGGCCTTCGCCACCACGCGCGCGCCGATGGCGGGCGAGCGCCGGCGCATTTTCTCCACTTCATCGGCGACCTGCGCTTCGGTCAGCACGCCTTTCTCCACCAGCAATTCGCGCAGGCTCACCTCCATCAGCTGGAAGTAGCTGTACGGCTGGTAGGGACCGCTGTCCTTCATTCAAGCCAGTGCTGGAAGATTTCCACTTCCAGCACATCCTCCGGATTTCCCTTGTAATCTGACCAAACCTCTTTCTGCCGGAAGCGCACCCGGTAAAGCGGCTGCTTCGGTTCGCCGCTGCGCTGCTGCGCCAGTTCCTCCGGATTGCCGAAGCTGCCGCAGATGCGTTCGATCACGCCGCTGTGGCCGCGGATGTAGAACGGCGTGCGGATGTGCCCGAGCGGGTAAGCCTTTCTCACCCGGACGGTGTCTCCGGGCTTAAATCTGGTTTCCATCGCGTTTTTCTATTTCCGCCATCTTGCGCCCGAGCTCATCGGTGGTGATGACGCCGCGCTGGATCATGATCTGGGTGATGGAGGTCACCCAGCGCTCGTAGTAGCCCATGCGATCGTAGGCGCCGGGCGGCAGCATTTCGATGTTCTTGCGCAACTCGTCCACCGTCATCAGCTTTTTGCCCCCCTTGGTGCCCGAGAGCAGGACCATGAGCGCGTCCACGCGCCGTTCCCAGTCGGCATAGTCGTGCTCGGTGGGCTCCACCCTGCCGGCGGGCAGTCCGCCCATGTCGTGATGGCTGCGTTCGATCACGGCGGTTATATTAGCGCGACATGAGCGCAACGCAGCAAATCCCCGTCCCGGGCAGCCTGGTCCTCGATCACGTCTCGCACTTCGTGCCGGAGCTGCGTGCGGCCGCGCGCGCGCTGGAGGCGCTCGGCTTCACGGTGACGCCCGAATCGGCGCAGCGGACGCAGGACGGGCCGGCCGGCACCTCGAACGTCTGCGTGATGCTGGAGCACGGCTACCTGGAATTCCTCGCGCCGACCATGGATACGCCGAACGCGCAGCGCCTGCGCACCACCATGCAGCGCTACCCCGGCGTGCACCTGTGCTGTTTTGGGACTCCGGATGCCGAAGGCGAGCATCGCCGTTTGACGGATCATGGGTTCAGCCCTTTGCCCGTTGTAAATCTTCAGCGGGAAACCGCTGAGAAGCGCACCGCGAAATTTCACGTTGTACGTGCGGCACCTGAGAAAATGCCCGAAGGCCGAATCCAATTCGTCCAGCACCACACCCCGGATGCCATCTGGCGCCCCAATTACCTCGGCCACACCAACAACGTCGTGAAGCTCGCCTGCGTGTTCGTGGCCGCGGCCGATCCTGCCGCCGCCGGCGCGCGCTGGGCGGAATTCAGCGCGCTGCTGCCCGGCACCGCGGGCGATTACGTGCATCTGGCGGCGGCGCGC
>CAZPNH010000185.1:0-2933 GCA_964587635.1 uncultured Bordetella sp. | reverse complement strand
GATCGGCAGGCGGGAGAACTGGAGGGCGCTGCTCGGCGATGCGCCCCCGGCGCCCGCGATCGCCGGCTACGCGCTCGAGTGCCGCGACCCGGCGATCCTGCTTTCGCGCTGCAAACTGCTCGGCCTGGCGCCGCGCAATATCAGGGAGAATCTGTACGCGGTGTCGCTGCCGCAGGCCGTCGGCGGCGCCTGGCTCTTCGGAACCCGACAAGCACTGGGACTGCCCACATGAAAACCGACCTCTGCGCCCTCTCCGCCACCGACCTGCTGGCGCTTTACCGGAAGAAGAGCGTCTCGCCCGTCGAAGTAACGCGCGCGGTTCTGGAACGCATTGAATGGCTGAACCCCGTCCTGAATGCGTTTTGCCTTGTCGATGAAAAACAGGCCATGGAAAAGGCGAAGCAGTCCGAACAACGGTGGGCCAAGGGCATGCCGCAAGGCTTGCTCGACGGCGTGCCCGCGTCCATCAAGGACCTGATCGTCACCAAAGGCTGGCCCACGCTGCGCGGCTCGAAGACGGTGGATCCCAGGGGGCCGTGGAACGACGACGCGCCCGCGGTGGCGCGCCTGCGCGAGCACGGCGCGGTGCTGCTCGGCAAGACCACCACGCCCGAGTTCGGCTGGAAAGGCGTCACCGACGGCCCGCTCACCGGCATCACGCGCAATCCCTGGAATCCGAAAATGACGCCGGGCGGCTCCTCGGGCGGCGGCGCCGCGGCGGTCGCCTCGGGCATGGGCCCGCTCGCCATCGGCACCGACGGCGGCGGCTCGATCCGCATTCCCTGCAGCTTCACCGGCCTGTTCGGCCTCAAGCCCTCGTTCGGCCGCGTGCCCGCCTGGCCGCTCTCGCCTATGGGCACCGTCGCGCACCTGGGGCCGATGACGCGCAGCGTCGCCGATGCGGCGCTCATGATGAACGTGCTGTCGCTGCCCGACGCGCGCGACTGGCATTCGCTGCCCTACGACGCGCGCGACTACCGCATCGGGCTCGAGGACGGCGTGAAGGGTTTGCGCATCGCCTACTCGGCAGATCTGGCCTACGCGAAGGTGGATCCGGAAATCGCAAGAATCGTGAAGAAAGCAGTCTCAACGTTCACCGACCTTGGCGCGCACGTCGAAAACCGGGACCCCGGCTTCGAAGACTGCGGCCCGCTGTTCGCCGCGCATTGGTTCCCAGGCGCTGCTTATGTCGTGCGCAATATCCATCCCAGCAAGCGAAAGCTGATGGACAAGGGCCTGCTCGAGACCGCGCGCCTGGGCGAGAAATACACCACCGCCGACTACCTCAATGCCATCCAGAAGCGCGGCGCGCTGGGCGTGCACATGAACCGCTTCCACGAGAGCTGGGACCTGCTCGTCACGCCGACGCTGCCGCTTGCCGCTTTCGAAGCCGGCAAGGAAATGGCGGGCATCATGAAAGAGAAGCGCTGGACCGACTGGACGCCCTTCAGCTACCCCTTCAACCTCACCCAGCAGCCCGCCGCCACCGTTCCCTGCGGCCTGACGAAGAAAGGCCTGCCCGTCGGCCTGCACATCGTCGGCCCGCGCTACGCGGATGCATTGGTGCTCAGGGCAGCGCGCGCCTTCGAATCGGTGCATCCGATTCAAATGCCGGCATTGGCATGAGCCTGGCCGAACAGCAGGCGCGCCGCGATCTCGCGGCGCTCTACCGCGTGGTGGACCACTTCGGCTGGACCGACGTCATCAACACGCACATGTCGGCGCGCATTCCGGACGAGCCCGGCGCCTTCCTCATCAACCACTACGAAGAGATGTTCCACGAGATCACGGCATCGAGCCTGATCAAGATGGATATGCAAGGCAACGTAATCGGCAAGCAAGGCCGCTTCAATGCGGCCGGATTCACCATCCACAGCGGCGTCTACAAGGCGCGGCCCGATGCCAACTGCGTGATGCACACACATACGCGCGCCGGCGCCGGCGTGTCGCTGATGCGCAAGGGCCTGCGTCCCATCAGCCAGGACGCGCTCAACGTGCTCGACGAAGTCGTCTACCACGAGTACGGCCTGCCCGCGACGCAAGAGGAATGCGACGCACTCGGCGAGAGCTGCAAAAAGGGCAATTGCGTCGTGCTGCTGAACCACGGGCTGCTCACGCACGCGCCAACCATTCCGGGCGCCCTGCAGCGCCTCTACATGCTGGAGCGGGCCTGCGAACTCGAATTGATCTCGCGCACGCTCGGCGAAGAACCGGTACCGGTCGCGGACAGCGTCATCGCGGGCGTCGCGGCGTACATGCGGGGCGCCCGCGCGAAGCCCGACTTCGGCCTCTACGAGTGGAACGCGCTGCTGCGCGTCATCGACGGCAAGGGCACCGACTACCGGCGCTGATTCAGCGGCTGTCGGTCGGTTCCATCAGCAGGTGCCGCATCACCGGCGGTTCGGCGCCGAGGTGGAATTCGTTCTTGCGATCGCGCAACGCCATGTCTTCGGCGGTGAGGCGCTCGATCTGGCGCAGGCGGTCGAGCCAGGAGTCCACCAGGAAGTGCTCGATGTAGCGGCCCGGATCGAGCACGTCGCGGTACATGCCCCAGTGCAGCGCGCCATGGCGCAGGCGCCAGCGCCGGCTGTCGGACATGACCTTGGTGAATTCCTCGGCGCGCGCGGGATCGATCTGGTACTCGATGGTCACCATCACCGGGCCCTGGTCGCCCTCGATGGTGGCGCCGGCGGCGAATTCGGGCGTGACCTGCGCCGGCGTCAGGTCGCTCTCGACCAGATTGCCGAGGCGATAGCGGCGCAGCAGCAGGCCGAAGGCGATGAGCGACGTGCAGGCGGAGATTTCCATGGCGCGCTCGATCGACGCCCAGGAAGCGACCTGGCCCCAGGCGAAGGCGCCCGCGGTAGCGCCGATCATTCCGCTGGCGAGGAACACCGCGGTGCCGCGCGCCCGCACCCAGTCGGGCAGCGACA
>CAZPNH010000184.1:0-5116 GCA_964587635.1 uncultured Bordetella sp. | reverse complement strand
GGCATTGTTTTGCCCGCCCAATCGCAAAGCGAATATCCATCCAAACCCATCCGGCTGATCGTGCAGTTCACGCCCGGCACCTCGACCGACCTCATCGGCCGGCTGGTGGCGCAGAAATTCACTGAGGCCTGGGGCCAGCCGGTGATCGTGGACAACCGTCCCGGCGCGGGCGCCATCATCGGCACCGAGGCGGCCGCCAAGTCGCCGCCCGACGGCTACACGCTGGTGATGGCGGTCTCGAGCGCCTTCGGCATCAATCCGGGCCTGTTTCCGAACCTCTCCTACGATGTGGCGCGTGATTTTTCGCTCATCAGCAACGTGGTGATGACGCCGCAGACCCTGGTGGTGCCGGGCATTTCGGAGGTGAAAAGCGTGAAAGAACTGGTCGCGCTGGCCAAGGCGAAGCCGGGCGCGCTCAACTACGGTTCGCTCGGCTCGGGATCGACCAGCCACCTGACCATGGAACTGTTCCGCGCCACCGCCGGCATCCAGCTCACGCACGTGCCTTACAAGGGCAGCCCGCCCGCCTACACCGATCTGTTCTCCGGCAACATCCAGCTCATGTTCGATGCCATCCCCGCGGTCCTGCCGCACGCGAAATCCGGCAAGCTGCGTGCGCTCGCGGTCGGTTCCTCCACGCGCTCGCCCTTCCTGCCCGACGTGCCCACCGTGGCGGAGTCCGGCTACCCCGGCTTCGAGGCCGTGGGCTGGATCGGCATTGCCGCGCCCGCGAAAACGCCGGATGCGATTCTCGACAAAATCAACGCGGAGATCGCCAAAGCCCTGGCCACCGCCGACGTGAAGGAACGCCTCGCCGGCCTGGGCGTCACGCCCGCCGCCGATTCGCGCGCCCATTTCACCGCGTTCGTGCGCAGCGAAATCGCCAAGTGGGGCAAGCTCATCCGCGACGCGAACGTAAAGGCGGATTGAGCCATGCCCGGCCCGCTTTCGCACCTCCGTGTCCTCGACCTCTCGCGCGTCCTCGCGGGACCGTGGGCCTCGCAGAACCTCGCCGACCTGGGCGCCGAGGTGATCAAGATCGAACGGCCTGGCGTGGGCGACGACACGCGCGCCTGGGGGCCGCCGTGGATGAAGGACGCCGGCGGCAAGGACACGGACCAATCCGCCTACTACCTCTCGGTCAACCGCAACAAGAAATCGGTCACGCTCGACATCTCCAAACCCGAGGGCCAGAAAATCGCGCGCGAGTTGGCGGACAAAAGCCATGTACTGATCGAAAACTACAAGGTTGGCACTTTGAAGAAGTACGGTTTGAACTATGAAAAATTAAAAGAAACCAATCCGTCGCTCATCTACTGCTCGGTCACCGGCTTCGGACAGGACGGCCCCTACGCGCCGCGCCCCGGCTACGACTTCATCTTCCAGGGCATGGGCGGGCTCATGTCCATCACCGGCGAACGCGACGGGCAGCCGGGCGCCGGTCCGCAGAAGGTCGGCATCGCCATCACCGACGTGTTGACCGGCATGTACGCGAGCGTCGCCATCCTCGCCGCCATCACCCACCGCGAACGCACCGGCGAAGGCCAGTACATCGACGCCGCGCTGCTCGACACGATGGTGGCGTTCAACGCCAACCAGATCGTTTCCTTCTTCTGCTCCGGGAAACTGCCCGTGCGCTGGGGCAATGCGCACCCGCAGGTCGTGCCCTACGAGGTGTTCCCGACCGCCGACGGCCACATCATCCTGGCGGTGGGCAACGACAGCCAGTTCGCGAGTTTCTGCCAGGCCGCCGGCTGCGCCGAGGTCGCCCAGGAGCCGCGCTTCAAGACCATGTCCCAGCGCATCATCCACCGCGGCGAGCTGATCCCGCTGATCACGGAAGTGATGCGCACGCGCAGCAAGAGCGAATGGATCCAGCTGCTGGAAGCCGCCAACGTGCCCTGCGGCCCGATCAACAACATGAAAGAGGTGTTCGAGGATCCCCAGGTGCAGCACCGCGAGCTGCGCGTGGACATGCCGCACTCGCGGGGCGGCACGGCGCCGGTGGTGCGCAGCCCGATCCGCCTCTCCGGAACGCCGGTGGAATACCGGCTGGCCCCGCCGGCGCTGGGCCAGCACAACGAGGAAGTGCTCAAGGACCTGCTGGGACGCAGCGACGCCGACCTGCAAAAGCTCAAGGCCGCGGGCATCGTTTGAGAGTATTGCTCGTCGACCCCATCGATCCGTCCGGCGTCGCGCTGCTGCGCGAGAAGGCGGAAGTGCTCCTCTGCAAGGAAGCCTCCTTCGACGGCATCCGCCAGGATGCGCGCGAGGCCGATGCGGTGATCACGCGCAGCCGCCTGCCGGACGATTTCTTCGATCACGCGAAAAAGATCCGCGCGGTGACGATCCACGGCACCGGACTGGACCTGGTGCCGCTCGCGGCGGCCACCGAACGCGCCATTCCGGTGGCCAACATTCCCGGCGGCAACGCGCAGTCCGTGGCCGAATACTGCGTGCTGGCCATGCTGACGCTGGGCAGGAATGCTTTCGAAATCACGACGAAAATCAGGACGCAGCCCTGGGATGAGACGCGCGCGCTGGGCGCGAAGGCGCACGAAATCGCCGCCATGACCGTGGGCATCGTCGGCGTGGGCGAAATCGGCCGGCGCCTGGCGAAGATCTGCCGCAGCGGCTTCGGCATGCGCGTGCTGGGCAACCAGCGGCGGCTGGACCGGTTGCCGCCGGAAGCCGAGCCGGCGGCGCTGGACAAGCTCGTCGCCGAATCCGATTTCGTGGTCGTCACCTGCCCGCTCACCGCGGAAACGCACCATCTTTTCAACCAGGCAAGGCTTTCAAGGATGAAAAGCAGCGCCTGGCTGATCAATGTCGGCCGCGGCGCGGTGGTGGAGGAAGCCGCCCTGATCGGCGCATTGAAGGAAAAGCGCATCGCCGGCGCCATGCTCGACGTCTACGAGCACTACCGCCTCGAACCCGGTCATCCGCTGTTCTCGCTCGACAACGTGGTGCTCGCGCCCCACCTCGCGGGCATGACCCGGGAATCCCGCAAGCGCATGGGCGCGGCGGCGGCGGAAGAGACGCTGCGCATGCTGGCCGGCGAGCGCCCGAAGAATTTCGTCAATCCGGAAGTCTGGAAAAGCAAACCATGAACACAGACCTGAAAATCACCGACATCAAGGCCTACCCGGCGTCCTTCCCGGTGCCGCCGGAGAACCGGGTCGCGCTGGGTATCGGCACCGCCATCAAGCGCGACGCCGTGATGGTCAAGGTCACGACCGCGGGCGGCCTCGTCGGCTGGGGCGAATCGCACCATGGCCGTGCGCATACCGCGGTGGCGAAGCTCATCGAGACGACGCTCAGGCAGCTGGTCCTCGGCATGGACGCGGCGGACGTGGTGGGCGTCTGGAAAAAAATCTACGACAAGCAGCTCGCCAGCCACGGCATGGGCGCCGGCACCTGCCTGGCGATGAGCGGCATCGACTGCGCGCTGTGGGACATCCGCGGCAAGGCGGCCGGCATGCCGCTGTACAAGCTGCTGGGCGGCTCGCGGAAAGCCATCCCGGCCTATGCCGGCGGGGTTTCCCTCGGCTATCAGGCCCCGGACAAGCTGATCGAGGAACTGCAGAAAAGCATCTCCCCGGGCTACAAAGCGGTCAAACTTCGCGTCGGCGACTCGCCGAAGAAAGACCTGGAACGCATCCGCGCGGTGCGCGAGGCGTTTGGCGACGAGTTGGTGATCCTCACCGACGCCAACATCGGCTACGACGTCGAGGACGTCCGGCAGGTGATGCCCGGCATGGACGAGCTCAACGTGGCCTGGCTGGAAGAACCGTTCCCCGCGCACGACTACCGCAGCTACGAACTGGCCGCGGGCTTCGGCAGCACGCCGCTGGCCGCGGGAGAGAACCACTACACGCGCTTCGAGTTCAACCGCGTCATCGAGGACGGCGCCATCACCATCCTGCAGCCCGACCTGTCCAAGACCGGCGGCATCACCGAGGCGCTGCGCATCGCGGCGATGGCCTCGGCCTATAAATTACCGATCCACCCGCACAGCTCCATGACCGGCCTCAACCACGCCGCGTCGATCCACTTCCTCGCGGCCATCGACAACGGCGGTTATTTCGAAGGGGATGTATCCAAAGCCAACAAGTTCCGCGATGATCTGGTTTCGAACCCGGGCGCGGTGGACAAGGACGGCAACGTCTGGCCGCTGGAGGAACCCGGGCTGGGGCTGGAGGTAAACGAGGAGTTTCTTGCGAAACATCCTCCCATCGAGGGGCCTGGATACATATGAAGAAAATGATTGCCGCCGCGCTGCTTGCATTGCCGGTGCTCGTTCACGCACAGGCCTACCCGAGCAAGCCCATCCGCTGGATCGTGCCTTATACGGGCGGCGGCATCACCGACGTGGTGACGCGCATCGTCACGCAGAAAATGTCCGGGCCGCTCGGCCAGCCTATCGTGGTGGACAACCGCCCCGGCGCCAACAGCATCCTCGGCTCCGACCTCGCGGCGAAGGCGGCGCCGGACGGCTACACCATGGTCACCGTGATCGCCGGCTATTCCGCCAACGTCACGCTGTACCAGGGAAAACTCCCGTTTGAACCGCTCAAGGACCTGATACCGGTGTCGCTCGCCGCCATCGCGCCGCTGGTCATGACGGTGAACAACAACCTGCCCGCGAAGGACGTGAAGGAGCTGATCGCCTACTCCAGGGCCAATCCCGGCAAGCTCAACTTCGGCTCCTCGGGCATCGGCGCGGCCGCGCACCTCACCTGCGAGCTGTTCAAGCAGACCACCGGCATCGACATGGTGCACGTGCCCTTCAAGGGCACCGCGCCGGCGATGCAGGCGGTGATGGCGAACGACATCCAGATCCTGGTGGACACGCCCAGCAGCCTGATGCCGCAGGTGCGCGGCGGCAGGCTGCGCGCGCTCGGCATGTTCTCCGGCAAGCGCCTGCCCGCCTACGCCGATGTGCCGACCATCGCCGAGGCCGGCGGCCCCGCGCTCGAGTCCTCGACCTGGGTGCTGTTCATGGCGCCGGGCGGCACGCCGAAGGACATCGTGAACCGCCTCGCCGCCGAGGCCGCGAAGGCGCTCAAGGAACCCGACGTGCGGGAGCATCTGACGCAGACCGGCATCGAGCCCG
>CAZPNH010000183.1:0-5134 GCA_964587635.1 uncultured Bordetella sp. | reverse complement strand
ATGGCGGGACTGCCGCCGACGGTGCCCGGCGTCACCGTGAACCGCCTCTGCGCCTCAGGCCTGCAGGCGGTGACCGACGCGGCGCGCGCCATCACCACCGGCGAAGGCGAGCTCTACATCGCGGGCGGCGTCGAGAGCATGTCGCGTGCGCCCTATGTCATGGCCAAGAGCGAAACGCCCTACGGCCGCGACGTGAAAATGTACGACACGACCATCGGATCCAGATTTACGAACCCGCGCTTCAAGAAAATCTACGGCGACCACCAGATGCCCGAGACGGGCGACAACGTCGCCAAGGAATTCGGCGTGTCGCGCGAGCAGGCGGACGAGTTCGCCTACGGCTCGCAGAAGAAATATGCGAAAGCCGAAGCCGAAGGGTTCTACAAGGGCGAGATTCTGGAAATCAAAATCCCGAATAAAAAGCGCGACGCGCCCCCGACCATCGTCATGCAGGACGAGCATCCGCGCCGCGACTCCACCATGGAATCGCTCACCAAGCTGAAATCCCTTTACGAAGGCGGCGTGGTGACGGCGGGCAACGCTTCCGGCGTGAACGACGGCGCCGCCGCCCTCGTTATCGCCAGCAGGGCATGGGGCGAGAAAAACGGCAGGAAACCCATTGCCAAAATCCTCTCCGCCGCTTCCGCGGCGGTCGAGCCGCGCATCATGGGCGTCGGCCCGGCCTACGCCATCCCGAAAGCGCTCGAACGCGCCAAGCTCTCGCTCAAGGACATGGACGTCATCGAAATCAATGAGGCCTTCGCCAGCCAGGTGCTGGGCTGCCTCGCGCTCATGAAGGTGGACTTCAAGGACCCGCGCGTGAACCCCAACGGCGGCGCCATCGCCATCGGCCACCCGCTCGGCTGCTCGGGCGCGCGCCTCGCGCTCACGGTATCGCGCCAGCTGCAGGAAACCGGCTCGAAATACGCCGCGGTGTCGCTGTGCATCGGCGTGGGCCAGGGCCTGGCCGTCATCCTGGAACGCGTGCAATGAAACGGGAAAAGGTCAAAGCCAAGTTCTCCTGGGAGGATCCGCTGCTGCTCGACCAGCAGCTCTCCGAGGACGAGCGCATGGTGCGCGACGCGGCGCGCGCCTACTGCCAGGACAAGCTGGCGCCGCGCGTCACCGAGGCCTTCCGCCACGAGAAGACCGACCCGGCGATATTCCGCGAGATGGGCGCGCTCGGCCTGCTCGGGCCGACCATTCCCGAGGAATACGGCGGGCCGGGGCTCAACTACGTGAGCTACGGCCTGATCGCGCGCGAAGTGGAGCGCGTGGACTCGGGCTACCGCTCGATGATGAGCGTGCAGTCTTCGCTGGTCATGGTTCCTATTTTTGTATTTGGTTCTTCTGCAACAAAGCAAAAATATCTGCCCAAGCTCGCAACCGGCGAATGGATCGGCTGCTTCGGCCTCACGGAACCCAACCACGGCTCCGACCCCGCGTCCATGGTGACGCGCGCGAAGAAAGTCGCCGGCGGCTACAGCCTCTCCGGCGCGAAGATGTGGATCTCCAACTCGCCCATCGCGGATGTATTCGTGGTGTGGGCGAAGGACGATGAAGGCGCCATTCGCGGTTTCGTGCTGGATAAAGGCTCCAAGGGCCTGTCCGCTCCCGCCATCCACGGCAAGGTGGGCCTGCGCGCCTCCATCACCGGCGAAATCGTCATGGATGGCGTGTTCTGCCCCGAGGAAAACGCCTTCCCCGAGGTGCGCGGCCTGAAGGGGCCCTTCACCTGCCTCGACTCGGCACGCTACGGCATCGCCTGGGGCGCGCTGGGCGCCGCCGAGGATTGCTGGCACCGCGCACGCCAATACGTTCTCGACCGCAAGCAGTTCGGCCGGCCGCTGGCCGCCAACCAGCTCATCCAGAAGAAGCTCGCCGACATGCAGACCGAAATCACGCTCGGCCTGCAGGGATGCCTGCGCCTGGGGCGCATGAAGGACGAAGGCACGGCCTCGGTGGAGATCACCTCCATCCTGAAGCGCAATTCCTGCGGCAAGTCGCTCGACATCGCGCGCCTCGCGCGCGACATGATGGGCGGCAACGGCATCTCGGACGAATTCGGCGTGGCGCGCCACCTCGTCAACCTGGAAGTGGTCAACACCTACGAAGGCACGCACGACATCCACGCGCTGATCCTCGGCCGCGCGATGACGGGGATCCAGGCCTTCAGCTGAAATCCCGGGTTCCCGGTCCGGCGTGAGCGAGGAGCGCTCGCAGAAGTTCCTGCTGTGGCTGGTGGCGGTCGGCTTCTTCATGCAGACGCTGGATTCCACCATCGTCAACACCGCGCTGCCCTCGATGGCGCGCGACCTGGGCGAAAGCCCGCTGCGCATGCAGTCGGTGGTGATCGCCTACGCGCTCACCATGGCGATGCTGATCCCGGCTTCGGGCTGGCTCGCCGACCGCTTCGGCACGCGGCGCGCGTTTTTCAGCGCCATCCTGCTGTTCATGAGCGGATCCCTCTTCTGCGCGCTGTCGCAGAGCGTGACGCAGCTCGTGATCGCGCGCGTGATCCAGGGCGCGGGCGGCGCCATGCTGCTGCCGGTCGGCCGACTGTCGGTGCTGCGCGCCTTCCCGCGCGAGAAATTCCTGCAGGCGATGAGCTTCGTGGCGATTCCCGGCATGGTCGGACCGCTCATCGGCCCGACGCTGGGCGGCTGGCTGGTCGAGGCCGTGTCCTGGCACTGGATCTTCCTCATCAATATTCCCATCGGCCTCGCGGGCGGCATCGCCACGCTGATCTGGATGCCGGATGGCCGCATCGCCACGGTGCCGCGCTTCGACGCCACCGGCTACCTGCTGCTGGCGCTGGGCATGGTGGCGGTCTCCCTTTCGCTCGACGGCCTGTCGGAGCTGGGCATGCGCCACGCCGCGGTGCTGGTGCTCATCACCTTCGGCTTCGCCTGCCTCACCGCCTACTGGCTGCACGCGGCGCAGCGGCCCGATCCGCTGTTCTCGCCGCACCTGTTCCGCATCCACACCTTCAGCATCGGCCTGCTGGGGAATCTGTTCGCGCGCATCGGCAGCGGCAGCATGCCGTTCCTGATTCCCCTGCTGCTGCAGGTGAGCCTCGGCTATTCGCCGCAGCAGGCCGGCATGATGATGATCCCGGTGGCGGCGGCCGCCATCCTCTGCAAGCCGCTCGTCACGCCGCTCATCACGCGCGTGGGCTACCGCCGGGTGCTGGTGGCGAACACCGTGCTGGTCGGGCTGGCGATCGCCAGCTTCGGGCTGTTCCACGGAGAGGAGCCGATCTGGCTGCGCATCCTCCAGTTATCCGTTTTCGGCGCGGCGAATTCGCTGCAGTTCACCGCCATGAACACCATCACGCTGAAGGACCTGAATCCCACGGATGCGAGCGGCGGCAACAGCCTGCTGTCCATGGTGCAGATGGCGTCCATGAGCCTTGGCGTCGCGGTCGCCGGCGCGCTGCTGGCGACCTTTACCTCCATCTTCGCGCCGGGTGCCGGCGCGCTGCTGCTGCCCGCCTTTCACGCCACCTTCGCCGCCGTCGGCCTGATCACCTGCGCCTCCGGCTGGATTTTCTGGCAGCTGTCGCCCGACATCCAGGTCGGCAAGCCGGTCGAGCCGGCGGAAATTTCCTAGGTACACTGTCCCATGCGCCACGGGGAACGGCACAAGACGGAACGCATCACCTGGCTGCGCGCCGCGGTCATGGGCGCGGACGATGGCATCGTCTCCACCGCGAGCCTGGTTCTCGGCGTCGCCGCCGCGCACGCGACGCACGCCAACATCCTGGTCGCGGGAACCGCCGGCCTGGTGGCCGGGGCGATGTCGATGGCGGCCGGCGAATATGTCTCCGTCCATTCCCAGGCGGACACCGAGCAGGCGGACCTCGAGCGCGAACGCAGGGAACTTGCCGCGGACGACAAAGGGGAGCGCAGCGAGCTCGCCGCGATCTACGTCGGCCGCGGCCTCGACGCCGAACTGGCGAAAAAAGTCGCCGACCAGCTCATGGCGCACGACGCGCTCGGCGCCCACGCGCGCGACGAACTGGGCATCACCTCCAGGGCCGCCGCGCGCCCGATCCAGGCGGCGCTGGCGTCGGCCTCGAGCTTCGCCGTGGGCGCGGCGCTGCCTCTCGCCGTCGCCGCCGTCGCGCCGGAAACCTTGCTGCTTCCTGTCGTCTCCGCCACCTCCCTGATTTTCCTCGCGCTCCTGGGCGCGCTCGCCGCCCGTGCCGGCGGCGCCAATGTGACAGTCGGCGCCATGCGCGTCACTTTCTGGGGCGCGCTCGCGATGGCGGTCACCGCCGGCATCGGCGCTTTATTCGGGACAGTGGCGTAATCTAGGGGTTCTGCAACGCTAGGGGAGCACCGCATGACCCTCTGCCCGATCGCCATCGTCGCCGGCTGCAAGAAGTGCCCCGCGTTCAAGGTCTGTCCGCTCAAGAGCGTCATCGGCGACTACAAACCGGAGACGCCGCCAACCCCGGGCGGCGCAGAAAGGAAGCCCTAACCCGGACAGGCGCCGTGAACATCAAGCAGTTCATGACCGGCTACAGGGCGGCGTGGGAACAACGGGACGAATCCATGTTTGCCGCGCTCTTCGCCGCCGATGGGGAATATCGCAACACGCCGTTCGCCGTTCAACGCGGCCATCAGCAGCTCGCGGACTACTGGCGCCGCGTGAAGCTCCAAGAAGATGTGCGTGTTTCCTATGAAATCCTGGCATCCACGGCCGCGGGCGGCATCGCTCACTGGCATGTCACATACCAGGTAGGGTCGGAAGAGCTCTTTCAAATTTGGGCCAAATCCGCCGGCACGAACGTCCCGGCGCGAAAACCCGGTGACCCGCTGCCGCGAATGGTTCTCGACGGTGTGTTGAAAGCCGAGTTCGAGGCCAACTCGTGCAAGAAATGCGAGATCTGGTGGCACAGCCTGCCTCAGGCTTAAGGGGGATCCGATGGACTACCTGTTCTACGTTTTCTTCTTCGGAGTCCTCGGCTATTTCGCCTATCGGATGGCGCGATACGGGGGATTCAAGGCGGCAATGTTCGGCGCGCGCATTGATCGCACGGTCGGGGAGATCGACGCGGAGAAACAGGGCCTGGTCAGCGTCGGCGTCAAGATCCACGTCCTTCGCAGGGATCCGGACTAAAAACTGG
>CAZPNH010000182.1:0-5147 GCA_964587635.1 uncultured Bordetella sp. | reverse complement strand
AGCTCGCCAACTTCTGGTTCGAGAAGCTCGGCCACGTGGTGCCGAATCACCTCACCGGCATCGATCCGGAAAGCGTGGTGCGGGAGCCCGGCGAAAAGGAACAGGTGCGCGGCCGCGCCATCGTGGTGAAGAAGCTGAAGCCGCTGCCGGTCGAGGCGGTGGTGCGCGGCTACATCATCGGCTCGGGCTGGAAGGACTACCAGGCCACGGGCGCGATCTGCGGCATCAAGCTCGCGCCGGGCCTGAAGCAGGCGCAGAAGCTGCCGGAGCCCATTTTCACGCCGGCGACCAAGGCCGAGACCGGCCACGACGAGAACATCTCCTTCGAGCGCATGTGCGAGATCGTCGGCAAGGACGTCGGCCAGAAGGTGAAGGACGTCAGCATCCGTCTGTACAAGGAAGCCTCGGATTTCGCGGCGACCCGGGGCATCATCATCGCCGACACCAAGTTCGAATTCGGCCTGGACGACAAGGGCAACGTCGTCCTGATCGACGAGGTCCTGACCGCCGATTCCTCGCGTTTCTGGCCCGCCGATCAATACCAGGTCGGCATGTCGCCGCCGTCCTACGACAAGCAGTTCGTCAGGGATTACCTCGAGACGCTCGACTGGGACAAGACGCCGCCCGCGCCGAGGCTGCCCGCCGACGTCATCGCCCGCACCTCCGCGAAGTACCGCGAAGCCCTCGAAAAAATCGCTGGAAAGAAAATCGCATGAAGCCGCTCATTGGAATCGTCATGGGCTCGGCCTCCGACTGGGAGACCATGAAGCCCGCTGCCAAGGTGCTCGAGGAATTCGGCGTGCCGTACGAGGCGAAAGCCATGTCGGCCCACCGCACGCCCGCGGCCGTGATGGCATGGACCGGCGCGGCGAAGGACAACGGCATGAAGGCCATCATCGCCGCGGCAGGCGGCGCCGCGCACCTCGCGGGCGTGGTCGCCGCGCACACCACTTTGCCGGTGCTGGGCGTGCCGATGCCGTCGAAGCATCTTGGCGGCCTGGACTCGCTGCTCTCGACAGTGCAGATGCCGAAGGGCATTCCGGTGGCGACGCTCGCGATCGGCGAGGCGGGCGCGGCGAATGCGGCGCTGTTCGCGGTCGCGATCCTGGCGCTTTCGGACCCGGCTATCGCAAAGAAGCTGGACGACTTCCGCACAAAGCAGACGGAAGCGGTGTTGAAGGCTGCGCCGCTGAAGCTTTAACAAAGGATCACGCTCGCGTGATGGCCGAGATCCGCCGCGCTGCGGAAGTCCTGCGCGCCGGCGGCCTGGTCGCTTTCCCCACCGAAACGGTCTACGGCCTGGGCGCGGATGCTTCCAGCGCAGCAGCGGTTGCGCGCCTGTATGCGGCGAAAGGGCGCCCGGCAGACCATCCCGTCATCGTTCATTTCGCCACGGCCGAATCCGCCTTTTCTTTTGCCAGGGAAATCCCCCCTGAAGCGCGCAAGCTCGCAGCGCGTTTCTGGCCCGGCCCGCTGACGCTGGTGCTGCAGCGCTCAGCGCAGGCGAAGGATTTCGTCACCGGCGGCCAGGACAGCGTCGGCCTGCGCGTGCCTTCGCATCCCGTCGCTCAGGGACTGCTGCGGGAATTCGGTGGCGGCGTGGCCGCGCCTTCAGCGAACCTGTTTGGCAACATCAGCGCGACCACTGCAGCGCACGTTCGCGGGGAGTTGAAAGCGGACCTGGTGCTCGATGGAGGGGCCAGCGAAGTCGGCATCGAGTCCACGATCGTCGACCTCTCCGGCGGCGCAGCGGTGCTGCTGCGGCCGGGCGGCATTTCGCAGGCCCAGCTGGAAGAAATTCTGAAAATAACGCAGAAGCAGTCCGATTCCCCGCGCCATTCGGGCGGGCTGGAGCGCCACTACGCGCCCAGGACTCCCGCGCTGCTTGTGCCGCCGCACGCGCTTGACGCGGAGATCGTAAAACGCGGAGCCTCCGTCGCCGTACTTGCCTTTTCCAGACCCGACGAGCGCGTGGAATACTGGATCCGCATGCCGCGCGAACCGCAGGCCTACGCCCAGCGCCTCTACGCCGCGCTCAGGGAACTCGACGGCGCGGGATGCGGCACGATCCTGATCGAAGCGCCGCCGGACACCCCCGAATGGACCGCCGTGCGGGACCGGCTGTCGCGCGCCGCGGGATGACTATCCTCGTTGCGGGCCCGGCTTGCCGTTTTCCACCACGAAGCGCGCGAGCACCTCGGCGCGCGAGTCGGGCTTCTTGACGGTGTCCAGGCCGATCAGGTCCGCGTTGAAGCGGCCGCCGGCGATGCTGGCGCGGATGTAGCCGCGCTGGTCGCTGCGCCCGTACTTCATGTGCGGGTTTTCGGGCAGCAGCGCGTCGATGGCGTTTTGCGCCGCGCCCTGCGAGGTGATCGAGGTGCCGCAGAATTCGCTAGCGACGACCGGCGACTTCGCGTCGTCGAAGTCGGGCTTGAGATCGGCCACCCAGTGCATGTGCACGTCGCCGCCGATCACCACCGGATTCGCGAGCCGCGTGGCCGCCATGGAGTCGAGGAGTTTCCGGCGCGCCGCTGGATACCCGTCCCAGCCGTCGGTCCAGAATTCTTGTCCTTCGCCCACCCTGCGGTCGAGCTGCGCCATCAGCGTCTGCTGCACGAGGATGTTCCAGGCGGCCTTCGATTCCGTGAACGCGTGCTCGAGCCAGGTTTCCTGGGCGGCGCCCAACATGGTGCGCGAGCGATCGGCGATGTCCCTGCACTGCTGCGGGTCCAGCACCGTGGAACCGCCGGGTTTCGTCGGGCAGACCTGCGGCGCGCGATACTGGCGATCGTCGACGATGAAGAAATTGGCCAGCTGCCCCCAGCGCAATTCGGTGTAGATGCGCATGTCGGGTCCGCTCGGGCGCATGGACGCAGGCAGCGGCTGGTGCTCGTAATAGGCCTTGTAGGCGGCAGCGCGACGCGCAAGGAAGGGCTCGCGCGGCATGCCGTCCTCCGGGCGGTCGTTGGCGTAGTCGTTGTCGACCTCGTGGTCGTCCCAGGTGTAGATCCACGGGCAGGCGAGATGCGCTTTCTGCAGATCGGGATCGGCCTTGTAGAGCGCGTAGCGGGCGCGATATTCCTCCAGCGTGTAGGGCTCGCCCGCATCGTGCTTGCGTACGTGGTCGCGCCCCCAGGAGGATTCGTAGATGTAGTCGCCGAGGAAGGCGACCAGGTCGAGCTCCTCGCCGGCCATGTGGCGGTAGGCGGTGAACCAGCCCTGCTCGTATTGCTGGCAGGAGGCGAACGCGAAGCGCAGCCGCCCGCCCGCGGCTTGCGCGAGCGGCGCGGTCCGCGTGCGCCCGGTCGGACTGAGCGCGTCGCCCGCGCGAAACCGGTACCAGTACCAGCGGTCGGGCTCGAGCCCTTTCACTTCCACGTGCACCGAGTGCGCCCATTCCGCGGCCGCTTCGGCGGCGCCTGATGCGACGATCTTGCGCATGCCGTCGTCGGCGCCGATTTCCCAGCGCACCGGCACGGTCGCCGGGCCGAGGTCCGCCATCAGGCGCGTCCACAGCACCATGCCGTCCGGCCGCGGATAGCCGGACGCGACGCCGAGCCTGAACGGATCAGCGCCGAAGCGAGGATTCGCAAGCACCTGGGCCCGCGCGGTTGCGGAATGCGAAACACCGAGCGCGGCAAGGCACTGCAGGAAGTGGCGACGGTCGAACATACCGAAAGGATATCCTGTCTCTGTTGCGGTAATGTTTTCGGACAGGAGACCCCCATGAAGGCAACCTTCCTCAAATTGGCGGGCCTGGCACTGCTTGCCGTGCTGCCAGGGCCGGCCGGCGCCGCCAGCGGCGACATTTCGCTGAATTACGGCGACCGCTCGCTGTACCTCCATGTCCCCTCCCGCCTGCCACCGGAGGGGTCGCGATCGCTGGTGGTGGTGCTGCACGGGGGCCTCGGCAATGCCGAGCGCATCGCGTCGCAGCGTTCCGAGGCGGGTTTGAACATGGATGCGGTGGCCGACAAGTACGGCTTCATCGTCGCCTACATGAACGGCACGCCGGTCGCCCGGATGCTGGGCGAAGACAAGAAAGGCTGGAATGCGGGCGAGTGCTGCGGCATGTCGTCCGCGAGCAATGTCGACGACGTTCGGTACATCAGCGGCGCAGTCCAGTACCTGGCGCGCGGCTACGGCATCAATCTCAAGCAGGTCTACGGCATGGGACATTCCAACGGGGCGATGATGGCGCTGCGCCTGATGTGCGAAACCGATCTGCTCGCCGCGGCCGTGCCGGTCTCGGGAGCGCTCGAGATCGAGGCAAGAACCTGTCCGTCGGCCCGCGGCAAAAGTATCCTGGCCATTCGCGGCGCCAACGACGAAAACGTGCCGATGGCGGGCGGCAACGGCAAGGGTTTCTCGAGAACAAACTTCAGGTCGCAGGAATATACGAGACAGGTATTCGCAGCCTCGGGCGCCCGCTACACGCTACAGGTATTGCCGGGCGCTGAGCACCGGTTCGACACCATCGAAAGCGCGATGGAAAAGGCGGAAGGCATCAGTCTCGCGGAGAAGGCGGCCCGATTCTTCGGGCTGAATCGCTGAACCCCTGGGCTAAAATACGGGCTTCCCGCATTGAGGTGATGAATGATCCATTTCGTCGTGCATGAGGAAGGCGACGGCGTCGGCGTCGTCGTGGTCGAGGGTGTGAAGGCGGGCCAGGAACTGGTCGGCTGGATCATGGAGGACGACAAGGAAATCAAGATGACCGCCAGGAGCGACATCCCGATCGGCCACAAGCTCGCGCTGAAGGATTTCAAGCCGGGCGACACGGTCATCAAATACGGCGTCGACATCGGCAAGATCGTCGCGCCGATCGCGCGCGGCGAGCACACGCACGTGCAGAACCTCAAGACGAAGCGGTGGTAAGGAACATGGGCATCGACCTTTCGAAAGCGACTTTCCGGGGCTACAAGCGCGAGAACGGCCGCGTCGGCGTGCGCAACCACGTCCTCATCCTGCCGGTCGACGATCTGTCGAACGCCGCCGCCGAGGCGGTGGCGAACAACATCAAGGGCACCATCGCCATCCCGCATCCCTACGGGCGGCTGCAATTCGGCGCCGACCTGGACCTGCATTTCCGCACGCTGATCGGCACGGGCAGCAATCCCAACGTCGCCGCCGTGGTGGTGATCTGC